>DASSBY010000136.1:0-18545 GCA_035698285.1 Fimbriimonadales bacterium
GCGAAGCTTGCAAAGGACAAAGGAATTCTCACGATCGGCGTCGTCACCAAGCCTTTCGGATTTGAAGGCGCGCGGCGGCGAAAGCTTGCGGACGAAGGGGCCGAGGCGCTGCGCGGGTACGTCGACACACTTATCACGGTGCCGAATGACCGCCTCCTCGACTTCGTGAACAAGCGAGCCACGATGCAAGAGGCTTTCCAAGCTGCGGACGACGTTTTGCGCCAAGGCGTGCAAGGGATAAGCGATATCATTTTGGTCCCAGGTGTCATCAACGTCGACTTCGCAGACGTTTGCAGCGTGATGAAGGATGCCGGCGTGGCGATGATGGGGCTCGGTGAGGCTTCCGGCGAAGACAGGGCGATGGCGGCGGCACAGGCGGCCGCACACAGCCCTCTGCTGGAAACCAACATCGATGGAGCCAAACGCTTGCTAGTCAATATCGCGACGGGCCGCAACTTTACTATCGGCGAAATTCACGACGTGATGGAATACTTCGTCAAATTCACGGATCCGAAGGATGCAAACATTATCTCCGGACACGTGTTCCGCGAAGATCTTGGCGACGAGATACGCGTGACCGTTATGGCCGCAGGAATGGGAAGCAAGGCCGAAGCGCCTGAAGTGGCGGAGGCCGAAGTTATCGAATTCGGCATGCCTGAGCCGCCTTCGGACGACATGTCGTTCGCCGGATCCGGCTACGACATACCGACTTTCTTGAGGAAGCGCAAGCAAGGGAACTGAAGGGCCTTTGTGCCCGTTGTTGGTTGTAAAGGCTCTGCTGGCTCAACCGAGTCACCCGTTTGCGGGTAAAAGCAATTAAGACAGAACGCCCCAAGCCCAAATGTTTCCCTGGTATTACGTAGGACAATTCGGACAACTCGGCCCCCTCAGCGAAGATCAGATGCTCGAACTCATCGAGAGTCAGGTTATCACGCGTGAGACTTTCGTCTGGAAAGACGGCATGCAGGACTGGGTGCATGCAGCGTCGATTCCGGCGTTCGCAAGGGTGATGGCCCCGAGCGGTCCGCCGCCCGTGCCCAGCGGACGCGGCCCAAAGGTTGCCGCCATCGCGCCGACCCTCGGAGACAGCATGGTCCAGGCAGCTCCGGGGCCAACCAGCCGCGTGGCAGGCGGGATTATGCAGTTTTTCATCCCCGGATTGGGTCGGCTCTACATGGGCTACCTCGCGCTGGGGCTTTTGCAGCTGATCGGGGCGATAATGACCTGCGGGTTTCTCTACCCGTGGTCTTTCATAGACGGCATTTTGATCCTGCTTGGACATGTTCCCGTAGACGGCTATGGCCGGCCACTAAGGGATTGAAATCTCGACCCGAAAGGAAATATCGAACGTCTTATTGAATAGAGAAACATGACTGTTCTTGTTGCAGCGGCATTACTTACGATGGGGGGCGCGTCGCCGGCCAACCCGATGGTGCAGATGGAAGTCCAAGGGCGAGGGGCGATGACGATCGAACTGTATCCCGGAAAGGCGCCCAAAACGGTTGCGCATTTCTTGGACCTGGTCCGCAAGAAGTTTTACGATGGCGTCCTTTTCCATAGGGTGCAGAACAAGCCTAGGCCGTTCATCGTTATGACCGGCGATCCGCTTACGAAAACGCTGCCTTTGAGCGACTCGCGAATCGGTTCCGGCGGAAGCGGCAAGACCGTTCCTTTCGAGAAGAACGACCTTGCATTCGTGAACGGTACGCTGGGTTTGAGCCGCAAGAAGGACGATCCCAATAGCGGCGACAGCCAATTTTTCATCACAAACGGGCCTCAGCCGTTCTTGGAAGGGACGTACGTGGCATTTGGGCGCATTGTGCGGGGGCTCGAGGTCATTCCAAAGATCGAGCTCGGCGACAAGATCGTCTCCATCCGCGAATCCGAATAACCGGTTATCATCTAGCCGTGAACATCATCGCGGTTATCCCGGCGCGCATGGCAAGCACGCGGTGCCCGGGCAAGCCACTGGTCGAACTCGCAGGCAAACCCATGGTTCAGTGGGTGTTTGAGGCTGCGCAACACGCCCAAGTGCCTCGCTGCGTCGTGATTGCCACGCCAGACCAAGAAATCGTGGATGCAGCCTCGGGCTTCGGGTGTGAAGCCGTTCTGACACGCTCTGATCACCGTACGGGGACGGATAGAATCGCAGAAGTCGCCGAAATGCTAGAAGCCGACGGCTATGTAAACGTCCAAGGCGATGAACCGTTCATCGAAGCTTCGTCGATCGATGCCTGCGCCATGCCCATAGCGACCGGCACCGCGCAAATGGCGAGCGTTTACGACTGGCTAACGGAGGATGATGAGTCCGATCCCAACGTCGTGAAGGTCGTTACCGATAATCGAGATCGGGCGCTTTATTTTTCACGCTCGATGATTCCGTATCTCCGCGGTGAGAAGGCTCGCGGGAAGAAGCACGTTGGCCTTTACGCATATTCTCGCGATGCGCTGCTCAATTTTTCGAAATGGCCGCCGACGGCGTTGGAACTCTCGGAATCGCTCGAACAGCTGAGGTTTTTGGAAAACGGAGTCGGCATCCAGATGACATATGCTCCCGGGACACCTCTGGCCGTGGATACGCCGGAGCAGGCGAAGCAGGCATCGGAAATGCTTGCTCGGAGAAGCGAATTATGATTGCTGCGATGGCCATCGCCGCGACTGTTATTATGCTGCCGTCCGACCCGTTGAAGGGGTTTACGATCGGCGCGGCCGGAGTGGCGTATTTGGCGAATGGCGGTGTTGTTACCAAATATCAGGTGCAGGCGGATAAGCTGACCAAAATCGGCGAATTGCCGGATCGATTCGGATCGGACCTGGGGCTATTTGCGCGCAAAAATGGGTTGACGATTATCGATTATGGAAAAAAGACCGCCTGCTTATCCGGCCCAGACGGAAAGCGGGTTTGGCAGACGGCCGTCCGCACGCCAAATCGCGTGAAGGTCGACGAAAACGGCGATCTTTTGGTTAGCTATGAGACCGCATCGGTAGGAACGAAGACTGCGATTTCCAGCTCTGTCGAACCGTTGATCGATTCTCTGGGCGATGAAGTCTTTTTGCCGGGACTCTACGATTTGGCTCCCGGCCCAAAAAATGGTTTTTACGCGCTTATGCTCGACGGAAGGCTGTTTCGGATAACCGTTTCCACCGCCGAGAAAATAGCGACGCTAAAAAATGCTCACGCCATTATTCACTCGAAGCTTGGGGGAGTTCTCGTTTTGACAGAATCTTCCGGCCGCAATGAGGTCCTGCACGTATCGGATGAAGGCAAGACCACATCGCTTTGGAAAGCAGAGGACGGCGCCGTGCGCGCTATCGACTTCGACCGCACGGGCGACGGAGACATTGTCCTACTGGGAAAAACGGCCAACGGCGGAGTGGCGTACCGCATCGACCCTGAGAGCACGAAATGATTTCTTCCGACCTGAGCATCCCTGATGCGTGGGAGGCGCCTGGAGATGTGCTCGAGCTCATCGATATGGTCCGCATGGAGCGGCCGGAGGCGGATGGCACGCGGCTGCTGCTTGCGTATTATCTCGCCGAGGTAGGTCACAAGGGCCAGACGCGGCTCTCCGGCGAACCTTACATCATGCATCCGCTGGCGGTGGCGCGGATATTGGCGGAGCTAAGAATGGACGAGGACACGATAATCGCCGCCCTTCTCCACGATGTGCTGGAAGACACCGAGGTCTCGGCGGAGCACGTAAAATCGGCGTTTGGCGAGACCGTTTTGGGCCTTGTGGAAGGCGTGACGAAAATGTCTTTTCCACCGATTCCCGATTCCTCGATGAGGCATGCGGCCGAGGAGCGGGCGCGTTTCGCGGAAACGATGCGAAAAATGCTCATGGCTATGGCGAATGATTTTCGCGTCATGGTCATCAAGCTCGCGGATCGCCTTCACAACATGCGAACGCTGCAATCGATGCCGCCCGAACGAGGCACGGTTATCGCCCAGCAGACTCTCGACATTTATGCGCCTCTCGCCGCACGGCTGGGAATTTGGCAAATTAAATGGCAGCTCGAGGACCTCGCTTTCAAGTATTTGCACCCTGCCGAATTTGACCAGATCGGAGAAAGCGTGGCGAAGACTCGTCGAGAGCGCGAGCGCGAGCTGGCGGAGGCGATCGTCCTTTTAAAGGAGCGCCTGGAAGCGGCCGGAATAAAGCATGCGGAAGTGCATGGGCGGCCGAAGCATCTTTACAGCATTTATGAAAAAATGGTGGTACACGGGTTTGAGTTCGAGGAGATTTACGACCTGACCGGTATTCGCGTACTCCTCGAGACGGAAACGGACTGCTACGTGGCGCTGGGAATCGTCCACGAATTATGGAAGCCGATTCCGGGGCTATTTTTCGACTACATTTCAAAGCCCAAATCAAACGGATATCAATCTTTGCATACGAAGGTTATCGGTCCGCAGGGCGAACCCATGGAAGTGCAAATGCGCACTTACGAGATGCACCGCATGGCCGAATTTGGCATTGCGTCGCATTGGCAATACAAAGCGCGCGTACTCGGTGGAAAGATCGATGTCGTCGAGCAGGCAAAGCTCAGCAAGCTAAGGCAGCAGCTCCTTGATTGGTCTAATGAGACGACTTCCGGCAGCGAATTCTTGCGATCGGTCAGCGTCGATCTTTTCGGCGAGCAGGTTTTCGCATTTACGCCTAAAGGCGATGTGATCGATTTGCCGCTCGGCTCGACTCCGATCGATTTTGCTTTTCGTGTGCATACCCAGGTCGGAATGCACACCGTTTTGGCGAAAGTCAACGGCAAGGTTGTGAAGCTAGACCATAAATTGGAGAATGGCGATATCGTGGAGCTAATGACGAAACGGGACGCTCAGCCGAGCGCGGATTGGCTCAAATTCGTGCGCACGGCGAACGCGCGTTCACGGATCCGCGCATTTCTCCGGCAGCAAAATAGGGAAGTCAATGCTCAGCGCGGGAGGGAGGCCCTTGAACTGGAACTCAAAACGCTTGGTTTTGACCCGAAAGAGCACCTGACCGCGGACAAATTGACCGAAGCCGCGCACGCGCTTAAGAAAAAGAACGCGGCGGATTTGCTGGCGGCTGTCGGTGAAGGGCTCATCGGTGTAACGCGAACTCTTGGAAAAATTGTTCATCTTCGCAAACGGCCCGGCACAAAGGCGCAGCCTTCGCGCGAAACGCCTCAAGCGATTTCAATTGTCGGCGGCGGCGTCGATGCGATCGCTTTTCGGAGGTCGAGATGCTGCCTGCCGGTTCCCGGCGACGAATGTATCGGCTATATCTCGAAGAGCCGCGGGATATTGCTGCACCGCAAACTGTGCCCGAATGTTGCAGCTTTATTGGAAAATGAGCCTGATCGCATACTTCCGGTTACGTGGGCGCATGACCGGCGAGGGCCGTACAACGCGAACCTTAGAATCCAAACGTTGAATCGCCAAGGCTTGCTCGCCGATATCAGCAACGTTTTGGGCGATCTCAAGACGAACGTCAGCACTGCGAAAGTCCGCACTTTGCCCAATCAGACCGCGCTGCTCGAACTTACGGTCGATGTCGACGACCTTAGCCATTTGCAATCCGTTATCAACAGAGTTGGCTCCCTTCAAGACGTGATCAGCATTCAGAGGACTTTTAGCGGGGGTTCTAATTGAGGGCCATTGTTCAGCGCGTATGCAAGGCCAGTGTGGACACGGACGGCGTGGTCCTTTCGACGATCGGCATCGGGTTGGTGGCGCTGCTCGGAGTTGCACCGGGAGACGAGGATGCCGATGCCGCTTGGATGGCTAGGAAGCTTGTGTCGTTGCGGATTTTCGAGGACGAAGCCGCGAAGATGAACTTATCGCTTCGGGATGCGGACGGCGAAATCTTGTTGGTAAGCAATTTTACGGTGTGCGCGGACGCGTCTAAAGGCAATCGGCCTTCGTTCACTGCTGCGAACTACGAAGACGGATTGCGCTTGTTTAACCGTTGCGCGGAGGAACTTGCGGGGCTCGGGGTTAAGCCGAGGCTGGGCAAATACGGAGCAAGCATGCGCGTCGCCCTGGAGAACGACGGCCCCGTAACGCTGATCTTGGATTCGAGAAAACCCTAAGGTTTCTTGCGAATCTTGCTCTTTTCGACGAGCACCTTTATTCCGCCCGGAGGCGAATGAACTCCGCTAGTGCGAACGACAGCAAAGTGAATGACCTCGTCGTGCGTGATTTGGCGCGTTTCATCAAACGAAGGCGTGTTTGATCCGTCCAGAAAAACTTGGCACTCAACCGTGGCCGATCCACCGATGACCAAATAGCCGTGAGCGTAGATGTTGTATGGCTGTTGGGATTCCTTGGCCGTAAAATCGATTTGCTCGGTTGTGCCGGTCGTGCCATTGGCGTCCCCGCCGTGCTGGCCCCAAGGCGGCGGCCCGCCTTGGAGGTTAAAGACCGAGATGCCGTCCGGATCATTGAACGGGCCGTTGTTCCTGGTAGCCGAAAGGTCGATGTCGCTTTCGTTGTTCCAAAAAACCTTGACGGTTACTTCGCGGGCTGCTGGCGCAGTACCTCCGCCGCCTCCTCCGCAGCCGCTAATCGCGAAAAAGGCCGCAAAAACCAGTAGAGCAAAATGTTTCATGACGCCACATCATGGTACCGCCAAAGACGCCCTTGCTCCAAATGGGCAAGGGCGCCTTTTTGCGGCTATCGAATTGTCTTCGGAGCTTGTGGCGCAGCGACGCTTTTCTTCGGCCGCTTCTTCTCGACCTTGACCTTGATGTCTCCCGGCGGGACGTTCACGCCGTTGTGACGAATGATCGCGAAATGGATGACGTCATCCTGGTCGATAAAAAAGGTGTCGTCGGTCCGCGGATTATTCGAGCCGTCGAAGAAAACGCGGCAGCGAACTAGAATCGGTCCGGGGCTGACGTCATATCCATTCACGAAAGCGTTGTACGGCTCTTCGTCCCCGCGAGTGGTGAATGTAACCTCTTCGGAATTGTTGCTTCCGCCGGTGTCGTCACCATTGAGCTCGCCCCAAGCGGGCGGACCGCCGTCCAAATTGTCGTACCAAATGTTGTCCGGGTTGCCGAAGTCGTTGTTGTCACGGGCGACCTCGAGGTCGAGGTCGTCGTCTTCGACCCAGTCGATTCGGACGAGCACGTCGCGGTTGCCGCTGCTGCCGTTGCATCCGCTGACGAGGTAGGCTGTTCCCAGGGAACAGGCCACAAGCGCGGCGTACGCGGCGCCCTTTAGCAAAGTTTTCATATTCATTCCTCCAAACTCAAAATCGGGAGCTGTCGGCTCCCACCATACTGACTTTCGACAGCCAAGATGGCTTTCCTTCTTATTACGCTATCTTTGCCGGGACTTTTGGCGACGCTCAACCTTCATAAGGACGTTGCCTTTGGGCGGGAACGCGCCGTCCAGGGTGATTATAGCGAAGTGAACCGTTTGATCCTGTGAAATCGTGAATGTCGAGTCGAGAGCCGGGTTTTGGGAACCGTCGAAGAAGACTCGGCAGCGGACGTCCACCTGCGTTCCGACTTTGTACCCGTTTACATAGGCATTATAGGGTTCGTCCGCCTCAACCGTTGAAAATGTGATCTGCTCCTGGCAGTTGCCGCCGCCCATCACGTCACCGTGATGGAGGCCCCAGGCAGGCGGACCACCTACAAAGTTGAAGACGGAGATGTTGTCGAAGTCACCGAACTTCCGGTCTTGGCGGGCGGCAGAGAGATCAAGATCGTCCTCCCCCAGCCAATCGATCTGGATCAGGACGTCGCGAGGGCCATGGGAGCCACCGCCTCCCCCGCAGCCTCCGAGGACGCAAAAGGGAAGGATCGCCAGCATCGCGACCAAGCATTTGGCAAATATCGGCAAAGCTCTCATAAGTTTGTCGTCTCCTTTCATCGGCAAGTGATATTGCCGGGCAAAGGCTACCCTTACTTTCGCAGCCCGCGTGCCCGGCGGTATCCTATGGACGGCTTGAACAAGGTTATCTTGGCGGCTCCGCGGGGTTTTTGCGCCGGCGTGGCGTACGCGATCGAAGTTGTAGACCTGGCTCTCAGGGTGTACGGGGCCCCACTCTACGTGCGCCATGCCATCGTGCACAACGAATGGGTCGTCAGCAATTTTGAGAAGCGCGGCGTGATTTTTATCGAAAACATCGAGGACATACCTAATGGCTCGACGGTTGTCTTCAGCGCCCACGGAGTGGCTCCGGCGGTAAGGGAGGCAGCGAAAGAGCGGTCCCTCAATGTTATCGATGCGACGTGCCCGCTCGTCACCAAGGTCCATCGGGAAGCGGCCCGTTATGCGGCCCAGGGGTATGCGATGCTTTATATTGGGCATCGCGGCCACGTTGAAGCAGAGGGCACGATGGGCGAGGCACCGGGGCGGATGATCCTGATCGATAATGTTGCGGAAGCCGAGACAGTTATGCCGCCGGAAGGCAAGCTCGCAGTGGTCACGCAAACGACTTTGAGCGTGGACGAAGTTGAGCGGATTCTTTCGGTGCTGAAGCGACGCTTTCCGCACTTGGAACTGCCTCCGAAGGAGGATATTTGCTATGCCACGACGAACCGGCAGATAGCGGTTAAGGCTTTGGCCGATAAATGCGACCTCGTCTTGGTCGTGGGCAGCAAGACGAGCAGCAATTCCAACCGTTTGCGCGAAGTTGCGGCTTCTTGCGGCAAACCTTCTTTCCTCATCATGTCCTCCGACGAAGTCCTGCCGGAATGGAGCGCCTTTGACGTGATAGGTGTCACGAGCGGAGCATCGACTCCGGAGGCGCTGGTCGAGGAGATCGTTGGCAAACTGCTTCAAATGAGTCCGTGGAGCGAGGTAGCCGTTTCGACCACTGTCGATGAGGACGTTACATTTATCCCGCCGAGAGACTTGATCGCCTTGGCGCGCTCGCAATAGCCTCCCAGATTGCTACGGCCTGAACGGACTCAGCAACGTCGTGGACCCTCAAAATCCGCGCACCCTTAGATGCAGCAAAGAGGGCTGCGGCGATAGAACCCGCCACCCGCTCGCGAGGTTCAACGACGTCGGTGATTTTTCCGATGAAAGACTTTCTTGAGACGCCGATCAATAAGGGATAACCGAGATTCGCGATAGCATCGCAATTTCTCAGGAGCTCCAAGTTGTGACCGACGGTTTTTCCGAAGCCGATACCGGGGTCCAATATTATTTTTTCTTTTTCGATCCCTGCCTCTTCGCATCGAGCCGCCCGATCCGCGAGAAAATTACGGACCTCGCTGACAACGTCATCGTAACGTGGATTCCTTTGCATGGTTCGCGGCTCGCCTTGCATATGCATGATGCAAATATGAACCTCTGCGTCGGCTGCGAGCTTTCGCATTTCAGGATCGGAAAACCCTGTTACGTCGTTTATAAGCTTTGCCCCGGCATCGATCGCCGCTTCAGCCACGGCCTCCTTGGTGGTATCTACGGAGACGAAAATGCCGCTGTTCGCGAGCTCACGAACAGCGGGGATAACTCTTTGCAGCTCTATTTCGACGGGGACTGCTGCAGCGCCCGGACGCGTTGATTCGCCTCCGATGTCGATAATATCGGCGCCGTCCGCGCGCATTCGGAGGGCGGCCTCGACCGCGCTCAGCGTTTCAAGATGTTCGCCGCCGTCGGAAAAGCTGTCGGGCGTTACATTTATGACGCCCATTATCCCGACCGGCAATTGGAAAGTCATGCAGCGAGGATTTCGGCGACCTTCTGCGCGGCCTCTTGGACGCTTCGTGCGGGGATCAGATTTGCGCCGGATAAGATTTCGAGGGCTTCTTCCGCGTTCGTTCCTTCGATACGCACGACGATGGGCAAGGTTACATTTAATTCCTTGAGCGCGCTCACGACGCCTTTGGCAACCTCGTCTCCACGCGTGATTCCGCCGAAGATATTAATGAGCAATGCCTTAACGTGCTCGTCCATAAGGACCAGTTCGACGCAGCTTTTTACGCGCTCCGCTTGGGCTCCGCCGCCTACGTCGAGAAAATTGGCCGCTTTTTGGCCGGCGCGTGCGACCTCGTCCAGAGTGAGCATAACAAGGCCGGCGCCGTTTCCGATAACGCCGACATTTCCGTCTAGGCGGACGTAGGCAATTCCGCGCCGAGCCGCCTCCGCTTCGATCGGATCTTCCGCACTATCTGCGCTCGCGGCGGCGAACGTCTTGTGGCGGAACAGAGCGTTCTCGTCGATGGCAACCTTCGCATCCGCCGCGATGAGTTTGCCCTCGGGAGTTAAGGCGCAGGGATTGATTTCGATAAGCGTTGCATCGCTCCCCTTGTAAGCAAGGTACAAGTTTTTGATCATTGCGGCCATTTGTGATCTCGCGCGCGGATCAATTTCCGCTCTCTCCATGGCGTCGCGTATTTCAAAATCAAAAAGGCCCCACTTTGGATTGACATGGAGTTTGACAATAGCTTGAGGCGTTTGGTGCGCAACCTCCTCGATGTCCATTCCTCCCCGCGCACTTATCATAACGACGTCTTTGTGCTCGGCGCGGTCGAGCAAAACCGACAAATAGAATTCTTTGTCAATATCGATTTTCTCCGCAACGAGGACTTTCTCGACGACCATCCCGGCCGGGTTTTGGATGGAAACAAGCTTCTTGCCAATTAATTCGCCAGTGAATTCCGCAGCCTTCTCCGCGTCATCAAAAAGCCTTACGCCGCCGGCTTTGCCTCTTCCACCCATTAAAACCTGGGCTTTAACGACGACCGAGCCGTTGTAGAGCTTGGCTATTCTCAGGGCTTCTTCGGAGTTGGTGGCGACGTCGCCGCCGGGAACGGGCACGCCGTATTCGGCAAGCAGCTGCTTGGACTGGTATTCGTGGAGCTTCATCCGCAGCTTTAGAGGATACCTTGTGATAAGATTTCGAACCTGAAATATGACTTGGACAAAGCGTGCGATCAGGAAGGCCGTCGAAGACCTCGAAGCGCTATACGGTACGGAGAACGTTGGCCGTGGATACGACCCACTGGAAGAGCTGGTATCCTGCATTTTAAGCCAGCATACGACGGACGCGACTTCTTTCCCAACTTTCGATCGGCTCCGCGCGAAATATGGTAGCTGGGAAGAGATTGCTTCGCTCAGTCCGGCACACCTTGCCAAAAAGATTTCGCCTGCCGGCCTGCCGAACCAAAAGGCGAAGGCGATCCTGGGCTCGCTCGAAGAAATCAAGAAGAAGTACGGCGGATACACGCTCGAAGCTCTTAGACATATGAGCATGGCTGGAGCGCGCGGGGAACTTCTTGCGCTCCCGGGCGTCGGACCGAAGACGGCGTCCATAGTCCTTGCGTTCGGCTTCGGGATGCCGGCGATCCCGGTCGACACCCACGTGTTCCGAGTAAGCTGGAGGCTCGGGATTATTAGACGGCAGGCTGGGCCAGCGAAGGCGAACGAGCTTGTCGAAGAGCTTGTTCCAAAAAACATCGGCTTTCGTTTCCATGTTGCCTTTATTCGACATGGGCGTGGGCTCTGCAAAGCCCTCAAGCCGAGGTGCCTGCAATGCCCTTTGCGGAGGCGCTGCGAGTGGTATCGGGAGCATAAGGACAGTAAACTGGTAGCCAATGCTTAGGACCTTCCTCCGCCAAGGGGGCCTCCGCTGGTGAATCGCGCGCCGCGAATCGACTTTGGCGATACGGAGCGGTCGATATCCATACTCGCCAGGCTGGCTTCGCACGGCATCGATGAGGAAGCGATTCTCCCCGCGCTTGCCAAGTCTCCTGACCCCGACCGCGCGCTGGCAAACCTGGAGCGCTGGCTATCCGCCGGCACTGATTCCAAGGCGCGCGCGGTGTCCCTGCTTGATGGCATTTCCTTGCGATACCGGCTATGCCTTATGCTCGGAGCAAGCCAATGGATGGCCGATATCATCATCCAAAATCCCGAACTCGGCCTCCTTCTGGGAGATTCCGAGGAGCTGGCGCGGCCGGTCGACAAGGCCTCACTTATGGGTGAAGCAAAGGCTCTTCTCGCAAATGCTACGTCGTTTACCCACCGACTCGACCGGCTGCGCTATCTTCGCCAGATCACGCTTCTACGGATCACGTATAACGACCTTTCTGGAACGTGGGAGCCGCTGTCCGTTTGGGCTGCGCTGTCCGAACTGGCGGATGCGATTGTCGAGAGCGCCGCGCACGTTGTTTGGGCGGAGATGGGTAGGTCCGAGCCGCTGCCTGTCGCGGTTATCGCGCTCGGGAAGCTCGGCACTGGCGAACTCAATTATTCATCCGACATCGATCTGATGTTCATCGCGGCGGATGATGCCGACCTAGAGACAGCGACGAAGTTTTGCGAAAAATTGACCCGGAGCCTCGAAGGCAGAATGGGTCGCGGGGCGTTGTATCGCGTGGATTTGCGCCTTCGGCCGCTTGGCGGCGCCGGACCTATCGTCCTGCGCAATGAGGCGGCGGCGAGCTACTACCAGAACTACTGCGAACCGTGGGAGGTCTTGGCCATGATCCGTTCGCGGACCTCTGCCGGTGACGCGGCTCTCGGCGAACAATTCTTAGGCTTCCTTTCGACAGTTGTTTACCGTGGCGCGCGGTCCGACATTTTTTTTGAGGGCTTGGTTTCGGCGAAGCAGCGCTATGAAGAAGAAGTCCGCTCTCGGGGCGAATCCGAAGTCGACATAAAGCTTGGTCCAGGCGGAATTAGGGACGCCGAATTCATTGTCCAAGCGCTGCAGTTAGTGGTAGGCGCGAGCGAGCCGGAAGTACGCGGCCTCGGGACGGTTCCCGCGGCGCAGGCGCTTGCAAGAGAGGGGAAACTTTCGCAAAGGGGCGCTGATACGCTATGCGCGGCGATAGTCCTCCTGCGCCAGGCGGAACACCGGATCCAGCTGCGATTTGGACTGCAAACGCATTTGCTGCCTTGCGATCCCAAAGAGCGGGAGGTTTTGGCGAGTCTTATGGGCACGGGAAGTTGGTCGCGGTTGGATTCGGAGATTCGCAGATATCGAATGCAGGTTCGTGAGCTTTTAGAGAGCAAAATACCAATGCTGCGTAGGAGCGAAGCCCGGAGTCATGGGGCTGCGCAAGCTCTTGGTTTCCTCCCGGGGTCGCCTCAAGCCATTGCAGCGGAGAAGCTTGTGGGCTTTTCAGATGCGCCGGACGCGCTTGTACGACAAATTGCCGAGGATTCGTCCACCGCTGAACGTTTGGAGTTGATCTCGCAGTACGCGCCGAGGGTGATCTCGGACGTTAGCTTCCATCGAGAGCTGTGGGACGTTGCCTTTTCGGAAGAGGTCGAATTGGTTCCGGCCGATGAAGTGGACCCTGGCGTCACCGTCGCTGAGCGAATTGCGGAGGCGGGAAATGAGTGGGAATCCTCCCTGTCGGCGTACTTGCGGCGCGAATTCGTTTCGACGTGCATCAAGGAAGCGTTCCACGGGGACGTGCGGCGCACGTTCGCAAGGCTGTCGCGGCTCGCGGAAGCCGCGCTGCTCGCCGCGCTCGATGCGATGGGCGGAGAGGGGATCGATATAATCGCCTTGGGCAGGCTCGGCTGTTCCGAACTCGTATTGCCATCGGACTGGGACGTTATGCTGCTTGCAGGGGACGGCGAATCGCATGCACGTGCCGAGCGCATCGGACAAGAATGGCTCCGCGCGGCGCGTAGGATCAGTCTGAACTCCGGCTACTTTCCGATCGACCTTCGCCTTCGCCCAGAGGGCTCCGCCGGCCTCGTGGTTCGAACCGTGGCGGGCTTTCGCACGTACGCGAGTGCGGCGATGGAGACCTGGGAACGCCTCGCGTTTACGAGGGCACGTTCGCTTCGAGCCTGGGAAGAGATCGATGCTGCCATCACAGACGCGCCCTTCATGCGCGGTGAGTGGGGCTGGGACGAGGAGACCGAAATCCTGGCTATGCGCGACCGTATTCACGGAGAGCGAATGCGCGCGTGGGAGGGTGCTCGAAACGTGAAGCTGGGCGCAGGTTTCCTTCTCGACGTGGAGTGGCTGGCCGCAATGCTTCGCCTGCGGCACCCTGAGGCGGGGATAGAGCCGGGTCCTACCCACATGGTAATGGCTGAACTCGCCGAGGTCGGAATACTCGGACGCGCTGAAGCTCAGGATTTAGGCGCGGCGGCGTTGTTGTTCGCGCGGATTCGCGATATTATGTTTTTGCTAGAATTCGATGACGATTCGGTGTTGCCGGAAAACCCGGAACGGCTGGCGCGGATTGCTTCCGCTCTGAAACTGAGTGGCGCGAATGAGGTTCTCGAAATCGTCGAAACCAGCCGTTCCAAAGTAATGCAAACTTATCAGGAATTGATTTTGCGCAGACCATGATTGTTCTTCTTTGCATATTCTGCTATTTGCTGGGATCGTTGGCGTTCGGCAAATGGATTGCGGCAGCTTACGGAGTCGACATTTTGCGCGAAGGAAGCCAAACGATCGGCGCCACCAACGTTTGGAGAAACCTCGGATGGAAAGCGGGACTTCTCGTTTTTATTCTCGATGCGGCCAAGGGTTACGCGGCAGGCTGGCTCGGCGGAAATTTGCCGAAGATTATGATCAGTGACCACGGTTATGATTATCGGCTGGCGCTTATCGCTGGCGGATGCGCCGTTTTGGGACACTCCGCTTCCGTCTTCTTAAAATTCAAAGGCGGCAAGAGCGTGGCAACGGCGCTGGGGGTTCTGCTCTCGATTTCGCCGGACGTTGCCGGGTTGTCGTTGTTCGTGTTTATTTTTGTACTGGCAACATGGCGGTATGTGAGCCTCGGCAGCCTTTCAGGTTCCATTACAACTCCCGTTTTTGCGTTCGCATTCGGATACCCGCGCTTCGTCGTATTAACCTATGTCGGCCTTGCACTGCTCATCACTGTACGGCATAGGAAGAATATCGAGCGGCTACTTCGTGGCGAAGAATACAAGTTTGGCGAAGCGAAGGCGCGGGAAGGGACGATTCCCTAATGCGTTTACTCGACCGATACGTGCTGAGGGAATTGCTGACCCCGTTCCTTATCGGAACCGTGTCGGTCGTATTGATGTTTCTTGCAAACACGCTCATCTTTTATGCACCGCAGGTGTTCTCCAAGGATATGCCTCTTAGCGCGGTTGGCCAATATCTTTTTTTCAAGATTCCTCAAACGCTCAACATGACTTTGCCGGTGGGAATAACGATCGCGTCGTCGCTTGCGGTTTCACGCTTGGCGAGGGAGTCTGAAATGACCGCGATGCGGGCTGCGGGAATTTCGATCAAAAGAATCATCCTCCCGATGATCGCTCTTGGCGCAGCCGTCGGCATATTCAGTTTTTATCTCACCGAAGCCGTAACGCCCAAGGCAGAGGACCGGGCAACGCGAACGCTTCGCAAGATATTCGCGAGCTCGGAAGCCATCGGGCTGCAGTCGAACGTTTTGCTAGAGCTGAACCGTGGCGAATATCACGCGAGCATCGGCACGGTTTCCAAGGGCGCCGGCGGGAAAGTGGACATGCGGGACGTGCTCGTTTTCCAAAAGCCGAAACGTGGGGTCGATTGGTTTGTGCAGTCGCCGACGGCAACCTACGACGATGGCATACTTACGTTCGAGGACCCGCACATTTGGATTGTCGATGGTGAACGGCTCATTGTGGAGACGCCGAAGAAATGGCAGATCAACGTGCGCATGAGCCTGGAGGATTTTTTCGGCCAAAAGCTGCCATCGGCAATGTCGGCGAGCGAGCTGCGCAAATCAATCGATGCCGCCCGGTCGCGCGGCGAGAGTACCAAAGTTCTCGAAGTCGACTATCAGAACAAGTTCGCCGTTCCCGCAGCATGCCTGGTATTTGCGCTCTTTTCGCCGGCTTTCTCATTATTTTTCACGAGAGGCGGTGCGTTTATGGGAGTCTTAGTTAGCATTATTATTGTTTTTCTTTACTATAACATCTGGGTCTTGTCATCGCAGGTGCTGGCTAAACAGTGGATTCTTCCTCCCGTTATCGGCGCTTGGCTTCCCAATGTCCTATTCTTTGGGGCGGGCGCATTTGCCCTTTTGCGGGCGGAATGAAAGGGATCCTTCTTCTTGCGGCCGCGTGTTGCTGCGTGTGTGCACCGGCGCAAAACCCGATGGAGCCCCAAGGTTTTCCGCAAAATTTGCCCAAGGACGAACGGCTACCGCCGCCGCTGCCTCCGGAGTCCTCAAGCTACGAACTAAAATTGGTAAAGCCGAGCAAGGAATGGGTTGTAGAAGGGAACCAGGTTCACGGAAAGGATGTTCAATTTACTTATCGTGGATACCTCATCAGCGGCGACGAGGTGGAGGGCGACTTGGACACAAATCAGTTCGTTCTGCGCGGCAATGTCGATATCTTGGGGCAAGACCATGTTGTGCACGGAGAGTATGTATTCATCGATTTTCGGGCGCGATCCTTTCGTTTCGTAAATGGCGACGCGGACCTGAAAAAAGAGCTGCTCAAGGGCCGCCTGCTGTCCGACCTTTATATTAGGGCCAAGGAAGTATCCGGGGACAAGAGCCTCATAACGGCAACCGGCGCCAGCGTTACCACTTGCGAATATCCCGATCCCCACTATACCCTAGAGGCTGAGCGATTGAAGCTGATCCCGGATAAGCGGCTTATCTTCGAGAATTTCCGGTTAAGAATCCTGAACAGAACGATCCTCGGCATTCCGAGCGTTGTCATTCCGCTCGACAGACGAACTTCGAACATAACTCCGCAGGTCGGCAATTCCTTCGACGAAGGTTATTATGTCAAAACGCGGATAGGGGTGCCGGTCGGTAGGGACGCGCTCTATACCAGGGTAGATCTGATGTCGAAAAAGGGCTTGGGCCTCGGCTTGGATTACGATTTCGGACGTTCAAACCAACAGGGCGAGTTTAGGATCTATTCCAATGTGCTGGGAAGCAGCGGTCCGCCGGGCGTTACCGCCAGTGCATCTTATCGGAATGACTTCGAATGGGGAAAATTCGAGCTATTTCAAGATTATCGTCGCTTCTTTTTTGAAACCGGAGAAAATACCGTTTCCACGCAGTCCCGCTTGAGCTTCGCGCCGAAGCAAGGTCGAAATGCAGACACACTGTTTTCATTCACGGCGAATGGGACGAAGGCGGGTGACTTTTCGGCGGACAATCAAAATCTTGGCGTTTCAGATGTTCGCCAGTGGAGCGGTCGCATGAAGACGGCGATCGCGCTTAACCTTGCGACGTCGACTGCGGAGCAAGGCGGGCAAAACCTCGTCAAGAATCAGGCACTCGACGCTCGGCTGCAATCGAGTTATGACCTTACCAAGGTCGTTGCAGAGCTTGATTACGAGCGCAACATTCCGATCGGCAGCAATTTCAACTTCTTCGGCGGAGTGGACCGTACTCCCGAACTGACGTTATCGACGGATGCCAGGCGTCTGATGGGCGAGAAGAAAATAAAATGGATGCCCAATTTCACGGCTCTGTTCTCGGCGGGCCATTTCGACGATCGCTTTGCGCTATCCGATGTCTCGCGCTATTTGTTTGATTTCCATGCGAGCAAGCCGGCAAACCCGACCGCGCGGTTCTCGCTTATGTATGATGCCGGATTTCGGCAGGCGCTGTACTCCGACGACACCGCGCAATACACGCCGAGCTTAAATTTGCTCCTCACGGCAAGACCGTCTCGAAAGTTTTCCGCCAACTTGCGATACAACTACACTCGCCAGCATGGTTTTTCGCCGCTGTCGTTCGATAGGACAGGCGATTATAACATGGCGAGCTTCGACGCGACGGGAGAATTGTTTCATGCTTTTACCCTCGGCGGTCAGGTGGGTTTCGACTTTAAGGACCGATCGTTTAGCAATTCGTCGTGGATTACTCCGTCGATACGGATGGAGTATCAACCCTCGGATCGCCTTAGAATTCGCGGTCTGGCAAACTACCTGCCCGAAGAGTCGAGCTGGGGGAACCTTAGAGCAGACATAGCTTGGAAATACGGGGATACGTTCTTCGGAGCTGCAACGCGATACGACTCCCTGCGACATAAGTTAGGAAACTTAAACCTTTTTATAGACGGCTTGAAGTGGGGACGTTTGAAGCTCTCAACCTTGCTGCTGTACAACGGATATTTGCAGAAATTCGATTCGACGCATATTTCGCTAACATACGATCTACATTGCGCCGAAGCGGTTCTCCAGGTTTTGGATAACAACGTCGGTTTTCGCCCTGGCAGGGAGGTTTTGTTCTTTATTCGGCTTAAGGGACTTCCCTTTGATTCGCCGTTTGGAATCGGGCGGTCCGGCGAACCTATCGGTTTCGGCACGGGTTCGGGTTGGTAAAGGTAAAATGGATGCCTAAGCCCGAGGCCACGGGCTGCGGCTTCCGATACCGGTAGCCCACTAGGATTTTTACCTGCATGCCACGAAAAAAGATCGCGGACGAAACCGCCGAACAACCTCTCAAACCCTCAGCGCGCAAGTCCAAGAAGGAAGGAGCCGAAGCCGCCAAGCCTAGAAAGAAGCGGGCGCTGACAGTCAAAGAGTCGCCGGCCGAGAGCCCAGAGGTAGGATTTCGATTCCGGAGTGCCGATATAACCGCCGAGGAGAGACCGGCTCCCGTAGAGCGCGTCAAACGCAAGGGTGATCGGCGGGAAGCCCGCA
>DASSBY010000137.1:0-7683 GCA_035698285.1 Fimbriimonadales bacterium
GGCTACTGTCCTCCGCCGTCTTCGTCGGGGATGATCGTCGGCGTGATGAAGACCAGAAGTTCCTGGTTGTTCACCGTGCGCCGGGACGACTTGAACAGATTGCCGATAATCGGAAGGTCGCTAAGAATCGGGTATCTCTGATAAGAATTCGATTCCTGCTTTCGCGTTAGTCCACCGAGAACGATCGTCTCGCCGCTCTTGACGCGGGCCGTTACGAAGATCTGCTGCGTGGAGATATCCGGGACGTCCGTTCCGAGCGGGTTTCGGTTCAGTTTGCCAAGTTCCGAAACCGTCGGCGCGATCGTCATGGTCACCGTGTCGTCGTTATTGATTCGAGGCTGAACGGAGAGGCCGCTATTGACGGGGACGGGCGTTAGCACCGGCGTTTGGATAATGCCGGTGTTCGTCGCAATCGTCTGCGTCGTTATGATCCAGGTAACCAAAGTCTGCTGGATGAATGCAGGCTGATTATTGAGCGTGCGAATGAACGGGGCGTTTACGACCGTGCCGTTACCCTCGAGGAGCAGCGTGCGGAGTCGCGTCGTAAGGTTGCCCGTTGCCCAGTTCACGAAGAACGGGTCGCCCGTGCGGGCCTGAGTTCCGGGCGTATTGCCAAGGAAAACATTGCCCCGCTGGAACAGCCAGTCGATGCCGAAGCTCTTGTCCACGTTGTTGGTCGTCGTGATGAACTCGACTTTAATCGTAACCTGCCGCGGCTTCACGTCGAAGCGGCTGATAAGACGCTCGAGTTCTTGGATCGCGCTGTCGGTGCCTTTGACGATAAGGCTATTATCGGTCGGATCATAGGTGATCTGGTCGATGCCATCAGGCACGAAGCCCTGGCCGCCCTGAAGGTTGATGTTTCCGCCCTGGTTGCCTTGGCCACCGACATTGCCACCTTGAACGCCGCCTTGTCCCAAACGTCCACCCTGTCCACCGCGGCCGCCGATTTGATTGGCGCCGCCGGGAACGATGATTCCGTTATCCCCGCCCTGCGTCAGGTCCTGAGGCTGGGGCGACTGGGTAATCGGCGTGTTGAGGATCATCGGAGCGCTCTGGGCGATCTCCGGGATCGGGGTATTCAGCTTCTGGAAGCGAAGGAGTGCCTTCCACTCGCCCTGCGAATCCACTTCCTGCGCGTAAAGCAGCTCGAGCATATCCTTCGGGTGATAGTTCTTCAGGAAGATCTTCGAAACCACCGACGGCGCCTTGACAGGCTTAACCGGCGGATCGATGGGTTCCGTCGGCGTCGGGAAATCCGACGCATGCCCGATGACGAAAACGCCGCTCGGGTCCTTCTTGACGACGGCTCCCGCCGCCTCGCAAATGAACTTGATGGCCTCTTCGACCGTAACTCCGTGCAGGTTCAACGTGATTCTGCCGTAAGGTTCTGCGGCCGGCTTGAACACAAACTGGAGCGCCTGTCCGCTGCGGCTAGCCAGCATCTGCGTGGCTGCCGCAAGGTCGGCGTCTGCCAGGTTCAAGTCGAACCTCTTTGGCTCCTGGGCGGATGCCGCCAAGAAAACCATTGTTAATCCAATCAGTGGAAGGAGCTTTCGCATGTCCTTCGCCTCCTTAGTTATTCTCGTGTTTTAGTTGTCTTAGTTTGGGGCTCAGAATCTGCCGCCGCCGCCGAAGCCGCCGCCACCGAAGCCGCCGCCACCAAAGCCGCCGCCGCCGAAGCCGCCGCCACCGAAGCCGCCGCCGCCAAAGCCGCCGCCTAGGCCGCCGCCACCGAAGCCGCCGCCGCCGAAGCCGCCGAGGCCGCCGCCGAAACCGCCCATGCCGCCGCCGTAGCCGCCTTGCTGGCCGCCGAAGCCGCCGCTATTTCCGAAGCCACCGCCACCAGCTCCGTTGAGGGTGCTGATTTCCGGCGTAATGCCGAAGTCCAAATCTCCGCTAAGGAGATAGGCGATTAGCTGCGGATCGGCATGATTGATCTGAATTTTCCTCAGAACTTTCGATGCCGCGGGGGGCTCGACGTTGGTCGGTCCGGTACCGGGAGCAGGGGGCTGCTCGCGCCGCTTGATCTGATAAATGCCCGCCTCGATGCTCCAAGTCGCATCGACCTGGTTAAGCACGTTGCGCAAGGCATTCTCGAAAGGAACGTTCGTCAGCTTGACCGTGATCCGGCCCTGGACGTCGTTCGCTATCGTATAGTTCGTAACGCCTACGCTCTCGAAGAGAAGGCGCAAGGCATCCCGAACATCCGCGTCCTGAAGTTCCAAAGAAGGAACGATCTGCGTTCGCGGATCCTGTCCTTGCGCTTTCAGCGGGGCTGCTAGAACGCCGCCGAGAACCAAGGCTCCAATTGCTACAAATATGTGTCGCTTCATTTGCGTCACCTCCATTTCATCTAACGACGAAACTTAGTCAGAGTTACTTCCGTTTTGCGAAATCAATTGCCGATTCCGCCGCCTCCCATGGGAGCGGGCTGAGCGCCGCCGCCTCGGCCGCGTCCACCGCCGCCTCCCTGGTCACCGCCTCTTCCGCCCCCGCCACCCGTATCCGGGGTGAACATTGGAGGTGTTTCGAGGCGAACGAAAATTCGATTGGGTATCTTCTTTCCCTCGCGAACGAGGGTCGCTTTCTCCGAGTCGATCGATTCGACGTACCACTCGGTTTCACCGACGCGATCTCCGGGCGAGACAAGATAAGTCTTGCCGTCATCCATCTCGATCAGCGCGCTCACCGTTTCGCCGAAATAGACGCCGCTAAGCCTTCTATAGGGCTGCGCTTCCGGAGCGATCAGCTCGGGCGGATTCGGGGCAGGGGGCGCCGGAATCAGCAAGGAATATCCCGGCAGTTGGCTGATAATTCGATCCAGCCGAATTCCTTTCTGGAAAGAAACTTCCTGCGGGAAGAGCGCGAACGGATTGTTCCGCGAATAGGTCGACACGCCCGCCTGTGCGATGAGTTGCTCGCGGGTCCACGGACGAAGGTCCCGCTTCGTTCCTGCAAGAGGAGGCGCGGGAGCCGTCGCGGCGAATTCTCGCTTGAGATCCGCCGTCAAATCGCCGAATTGTTGGGGCATCTCGGGCTCTCGGGATTTGCATCCGGAGACCCCAAGCGCGCCAACTGCGGCCAAAGCCGCGAGAATCGCTGTGTTCTTCATCGAGATACCTCTATTCATGGCTACCTTTTGCCTCCCCCGATCGCAACCGGCGTGGGTCCGGAATTGGCGGCCATGCCGCCACCACCGCCGCTGGTTCCCGGCCGCGGCATCGTGCCGGAGTTGTCCTGGCCGCCGCCCACGTTCTGCTGGGCGCCCATCTCGGGAACCCCGCCGCCTTCGGCAGGACCGCCCGAAACGTAATCCGTGTTGATATAGGCCACAACCGTGAGTCCATACGTCGCTTGAAGCTGATTGCCCGTTCCGGTTAGCGAAAGACCGCGGACTTCAGCGATATAGTGAGGAATGGCGCTCCAAGATTTGACGTGCGAAATGATGCGGTCATAACTTCCGGAAACCGTGATTGGCCCCAAATCCCAAATCGCGATGGGGAACGGGAACGCCGGATAGTTGAAATAGTACTGAACAAGCTCGTTCGGCTTGTCCGTGGGGAACGGAACTTGAAGCCCGCCGGCAGGCGAAACCAGCCGAACGCCGCCATGGTTGATCCAATGGCGCAAATCCTGCTCGACCTGGCCGTGCCAGCGCCTCGCATTAACGACCACCTGCCACCTCTGCGGGGTCAAGTTCATAGCTCCGACGCTTGGCGTCCGGCGAGCGGCGATAAGCTTCCACGTGCTCTGGGCATCGCTGACCTTGGTGAGCGCGTCCCGAACCCGGTCGACTGCGGCCTGCTTGGAAGGCTCTGAGATGATCTGGTCGAGCTTCTGGTTCTTGTCCATCCAATAGCCGATCTCCTCTTGCTCCGGACGAATCTTCAGGAAATAAAATCCCAAGAAGGTCGTGAGCATGAGGATCACGCCGACGATGACATAGGTCAGAGGGTTGAGCTTATACATTGAAATTGATCTCCGCGGACTGCTTCATTTATCCTCCGAGCTGCAGCTTGCCTCGGCGCAGCGGCGGTCCTCCCTGAGGCGGTCCGGCGCCAGGCTGGCCACCGGTTCCTGAAAGCGTCCCACGCACGTCCGGCGCCTGCAAATCCGCAAACGGACCAGACGTGATCGACATGGTGAATGTAACCGCCGAATATCCCGGCATTGGTCCGCGAACGGCAACATCGGGGTTGTACCCGAATGGTCCAACGTCGCCGGAAGCGACCGGTCCAAAACCGCTCCTTCCGACGGCCGAGCATCCCGGGAATCGCAAAAGCGCAATCATCGCGTCGCTGTACTGCTGGAACGTCTTCAAATAACCGTCGATCGTGACGACCGCCATCGTTGGTCCAGCGGACTGCGCATTCATCGTCCTAACGCGGAGGAAGGATGGAATGTACTGCAAAAGCGCGTTGTATAGCCGGGGGTATTTTCCGTTCGAACTGTCGATGGCGTTCACCAAGGCTGTATTCGTCAGAACGGTTTTTGCATCCCCTATGATTGTGTCCGCGCTGGCCGCAGTCTGCACGACTTGATCGGCCAAAGGCTGTTTGGCGTTTGCCTCCGTTATGTAGGATTCCAAGTCGCCGCTAACCTTCTTTGAATAGAGAAAGCTGCCGAGGAGCGTGAGCAGTACGAGGCCGACCATCGTCCAAAAGACGGTCTTGCCCTGAACGTTCTTCGCTACGGATTTCGGTAAGAGATTTAGCTTCATGCTCTAGGTCGGTTTCTCCAGTTTAGTCGTATGCGATATGCAGTCCCATGCCCACAGCCACCGCAAATTCTGATGCATTCGCGCGAGCGAAGGTTTCAACGCCTGGGGCAACGTTGAGATTTTGGAACGGATCCAGAAGCGCTGTGGGAAGGCCAAGCGAGCTTTCAACGTACGCAGCAAGACCCGTCAGCGCCGAGCTGCCGCCGGTCAAAGCGATTTGCTCGATGACGCCTCCGCGGCTCCTGTAGTAGTCGATCGACCGCCGAAGTTCTGCGACGAAGTCTACCACTTGCGGCTGGATAGCATCGAAAAGTTTCGAATCTCCTGTGGGAAGAGGAGCTATCGGAGCGGGCGTCGACTCGACCGGAACATCGCCTTCTGCCGCCGGCGCAGCCTCCGCCTCGGAGAACGGATTGTATGGCTGATACGTCTCGGTGGGCTCGCCCGAAGTTGGGGCCGGAATAACGACCGAGGCCTTGCTTGCTTCCGCTTCGGCCGAAGTGATTCCCGACGAATCTGCGATCGCCTTGGTTAACGCCGCGCCACCACTCGGAATACTTCTCGGGAAGGAAAGGACACCGGAACGGTACATGTTGATGGACGTCATGCTGTTCCCAAAATTCACGACGCACGTGTTTTTTGCGCCGAGGTCCCCAGGATAACAGCTTCGAAGAACCCTGCCGATGGCGAGAGGCTCCACATCGATCGCCGCAGGCTTGCAGCCGGCGGCCCTGATCAACTCGAGAATGGCCTCGATCGCGCTCTGCGGCGACACGGCCATGACCACTTCCATGTTATCGGTCCCATCGAGCGCAGGATTCTCCACTGGGCGGTAATCGCTGACAACCGTGCTTTCCGCAAACGGGATATTTCGCTGAATTTCCCATTGCATGTGGTCGGACAGCTCTTTGTCGCTCATTCTCGGAACTTCGAGGTTTCGAACGAGTACGGCCTGCTGGCCGGAAATGCAGAAAATTACGTCCTTCCAACCGAGCATCCCGGCTTCGGAAAGAATGGTCCTCAGGGCGTTCCCAAGGGATGTGGGGTCAAAGATGCCGGTGTGGTCTATCGCGTTCTCGGGCGTCGCGCCTTTTCCAAGCGCATCGACCTGAGGCCGGTCTTTACCCAGGGATATGCCGGCGGCTTTGATGCTTTGCGTGCCGATGTCTATGCCGAGGGCTCTAGTGAGTCGTTTAGCCATGCGTCCTCCAATCCAAATTCGAACCGTTCATCATAGCTTTAGTTTGCTGAGGCTGTCAAGACGCGGATGGTCGACACTCGCCAAGAAGGACGGTGCGGCCGCTGCCGTTGGTTCGCGCGCACTGGAAAAAATGTTCCGCCAAAACGCTGCCGCAAAGCGAGCGATGCGCTGCATCGCCCTCGGCTCTGGAGCAAGCCCACCCCTCTATATCCGGCACGTCCGGTGCAAGCGCTCCGACGAAGCCCAAATTTACGGAGTCTTCACAGGTGCAAGGCGCGGCGCTAGAGTTTCGTAATACACGTCTCTCGTCCCGGCGCGAGTGCTCGTAAAGAACACCCAGACTAAGCCGGGCCGCGGATCGTTCGGCTGCCAAACGAATGGATCGGGGAAGGCGAAAACCGTGCCCTCGTCGATCGCTTGCTCTATGGGCACCGGTTTCTCCGGCATTTCCGTCTGCCATGTAACTGGGGCCTGCACAGATTCAACCTGCAGACCGCCAAAAGATGTTCGGTATCGATAAGTTACGGTCACGACTCTGCCCTCGTCCGGAGTCTCAAAGTAAACCCGTCCATTGCCCGGATCGACCTGGTAGAACGCGCCGGCCATGCCTGTTACGGTAACGGGTGCCGCCAAGTTGCCATTCGTCAGCGCGACGGGATGATTGAGAACAACCGCCAAGCGTTGTGTCTTGAAGTACGGACGCTTTGTTTGGCCGGGACCCGTTGCACCGCGCTCGTAGACGTGCCATAGACGCGTGGCAAGAGGAATGTCACCGTTGCCGATTGCGTTGCCGCCGTTCCGGAAGCAAAAGTCCCGATCCCATTGCGGCCGTAGATCGATGAAGGAGCTCGGATTGCTATGCCCTCCGGCGCTGCCCAACTCGCTTACGCGCAGAACGCGAGGCGTGTAGCGCAGCTCCACCTGGACGTTGCTCGCCGGCGCGTTGGTCATCCGCACCGTTCCGACATTGGGGTCGAGATAGATCTTTCCGCCGAGTTCGCTGTCGTAGCTGCGCACATCCGTGCTTTCATCCGTATCACCCGTGTTAACGGTAAGGATCGCAATCGGCGCCTGGTTCGGCCGTCGAATCCACACCTCCAGCGACCTGCGCATATCCCAGTTGACGCCACGTGCTCGGTAAACGCCGGATGTTCCGTCCCGCGCCAATACTTCGCGATCACGCTCCGGCAGCCTTCGAAGGTCTCGAAGCGAGCCGCTAGAACTCGCCGAGAACTTCGCGTAAAAGATCTCTGGCTGCGGCCGGTCTTTCAGCATTCCGGTGAAGACGAGATCGATGCCATCGTCACGCAAAATCGGCTGCGGATCGCGCGCCGAAGCGAAGCCTGCGCCTGGGTCGATCAGGGTATTGTGCGACCAGCTTTGGGTCTGATCCGGAGCAATGGACGGGTCCACTCGCTCACGCACGTTTTGGAACATCTTTGACACGCCGCCGGTCTCTCCGTACCAGAAAATCGCGAGCCCAGTCTGTCCGATATCGAGAGCGCGGATACGCTTCTTCTCCATCCGGTTGTCGTAAGCGAGATATTGCGAAGAACTTACGCTCGGAGGATTGAGAAAATACTTTGCATAGAAAATGCGGTTGTCTTCGTAGTCCGGCACTCCATCGCCGCTGTCGTCCTTCAGCGCCTTCCCGTTCCAAAACACATATTCGAAGGCGTTTGCTTGTCCGCTGACCTTCGGATTCATCGGGAAGGACGGCCAAGTGTATTGCGGCTGCCCGATGATCGTCCCAGGAGTA
>DASSBY010000138.1:0-2231 GCA_035698285.1 Fimbriimonadales bacterium
GACGGCGTGGTCGAGGTCTATGACAGCCGATTCCGCTGGGTAACGAACTTTACCGATCCCAACATGGAAAGTGGGTATGCACCGTTCGGAATCCAAGCCGTGGGTCAACGGATCTTTGTGACTTACGCCAAGCAAGATGAAGAGCACGAAGACGATGTCGCCGGACCTGGCAATGGTTTCGTCGACGTGTTCCTTCCTAACGGCCATTTGCTTCATCGCCTCATCTCGCACGGTGCGCTTAATTCGCCTTGGGGGGTAGCGAAAGCTCCAGCGCATTTCGGCGACTTCAGGAATCTCCTGCTCATCGGAAACTTCGGCGATGGAACGATCAACGCCTATCGCATGAACGGCGATTTCGTCGGCACAATGACGAATGAGGATGGCGAGCCCATGATCATCGATGGCCTTTGGGCCCTGATGTTCGGAAACGGCGTTCTAAGCGACAAGAGCGACCTGTACTTCACCGCCGGCCCCGAGGACGAAACCCACGGCGTCTTTGGCGAAATTGAAGCCGACTAGCTAACTTGCAGAAAGCCGAAAGCGCCTTCCCCAATACCGAACTTGGGGGAGGCCGCGGCGTATCGCTCCTAAACCCACTTCTGAGCCAAAACCGCGGCGATCCTTTCCAGCAGCGCCTCATCTGACGTGCCGAACGCGTCGCGGGTGTGGCTATCCACATCGATTTGGCCAAGAACTAGCTCTCCCGACCGTATGAGGACCACGATTTCCGACTTCGTGTCGATGCTGCAGCAAAGGTAGTTCTGCACTGCGTGGACGTCCGCCACGATCAGGTTGCGATTTTCGGCGACAGCGGTCCCGCAAACGCCATGGCCGACGCTAATCATCCGATGCTCGGTCGGGTCGCCTACGAATTCGTCAAGCACGAGAACCTCTCCTTCCAGCCGGTAAACCCCGCACCAGTCGTATTTCGGCAGTTCGGCTAGAAGGGTCATGGCGAACAGCCTCAGCGGCGTTCCAGACAGGCAGCAATCTTCTATGCGCCGAGCGACTTGTTCCATTCGCAACGAGCATAGCTCAGATTCACCGAAACTGGAGGGTTGGTCGAAAGTCTGGTAAGTACAAACCAACATGGAAAGAAAATCAACGGTTTTATTGCTAACGACAGTCTTCGCGGCCCTCTCCGCGCAGGCATTCGGCCAGCGATTCGACTCGATTCGGCCGATCATGGAAAAGGAGCGCGTCAGCCCGCAGGAAGCGGCAGCCGTGCTCGCGATCTCGCAAGGCACGGGCATGTCGCCCGGCGTCGTGGTCCGGGTCAAAGATAAGGCCAGGGCCAAGCTCTGGGATATGGGCCCGGCCTTCTATATCGGCCAGATCACAGGGAGCGATCCGGCGTACATCTGGCGCGAGCATGAGCGCGGCGCATCGTGGGATCAGCTCGAAGGATATGGCAGGCGCTATGACGACAACCGCCGCCCGAAGAAGCCCAAGAACCGGGGCGGCCTCTACGACGATTACAACGGCTCTTACGGCCGATACGGCAATAGCGCAGACGAAGCCTACTCGCAAATGGTATGGGATCGATTTCTGAACCGAGCCTTTGGGGCGGATGTCGATCGTATGTGGCGGTTCACGCACCGCGGGTTCAGCGAAGCCGACCTTGCGCTCGCCGCGTACCTCGGCCAGCTAGCGCGCGTAGATCCGTACCAGGTTATGACCCAGTACGATCGGATGCGCAACTGGAACCGCGTGCGCGACGACATCGGCGTGTCGTCCGATTGGGACTCGCTCCGTCGGTACGGCCGCAGACGCTGATCGACTAAACTCCTGACATCTGGACCCGCGCCTCGTTCATAATGAGGAGCGCGGCCCGGTCGTCTAGCGGTTAGGACATCGCCCTTTCACGGCGAAGGTCGCGGGTTCGAATCCCGTCCGGGCTACCAGTTTCCAAACCCTTCCGCGCAAAGGCAGTTCTGCGCGATGCAGAATGAGGGGGATGGAGATCGGCCTCTTTCTCGCCCTATTTGCGGACAAGCCTCTCGAGGAAGCCCTCGATATCGCTGCTGCGGAAGGAGTCCGTGCGATCGAGCTCGGCGCAGGGGCTTATCCCGGAGCGTCGCATGTGGATGTGGATGCGCTTCTGGGCGATGCCGGAGCTCGCCGGCGTCTGCAAAAGATGGTTTCGGATCGTGGGCTGAGGGTTTCGGCGTTGAGCTGCCACGGCAATCCGCTTCACCCTCGCAAGCAAATTGCGCGCGAGCACCACGATA
>DASSBY010000139.1:0-4354 GCA_035698285.1 Fimbriimonadales bacterium
CGTATCATTGTGTTGCTTCCAACCAACGCTGTAAGGCGCAGGTTTCAATAGTTTGACGCAAATCTCGCTCCAGTTGTTACATGTCGCCGGCCATACCGGAAGGACTTTGCTGGACAAGAAC
This sequence comes from Fimbriimonadales bacterium, assembly GCA_035698285.1. Taxonomy (GTDB): domain Bacteria; phylum Armatimonadota; class Fimbriimonadia; order Fimbriimonadales; family ATM1; genus JACDEQ01. Next base: position 122 of record DASSBY010000139.1, read on the forward strand.
TCCGCGCCCGCCCAAGGTACACTTAACTATACGAATCCCATGGCAACTGAACTCGCTCTGACCGCAGCAGACTTCGACGAGCTCGTTCTCAAATCGGACGTGCCCGTTATGATCGACTTCTGGGCCGAATGGTGCGGCCCCTGCCGCATGATAGCGCCCCACATCGAAGCCCTCGCCCAAGAATACACAGGCAAGGCGAAGGTGTTCAAGGTGGACGTCGAGAAGGAAGGAGCGATTGCCGAGCGATACGGCATCCTCAACATCCCGACTCTCCTTATCTTCAAAGAAGGCAAGCTTTTCGACAAGATCGTCGGAGCCTACGGCAAGGATCACTATAAGGCCGCTCTCGACCGCGCCCTGGCTTAAAGCCCGGTGAGCTCGCGCATCAAGGCCATGTCCGTCGCCCAGGCGGGCGGATTGATGGGCGGGCTCATTCTCTTAAGCCGCATCCTCGGTCAAGTGCGCGATACGATCATTTCGTATCAATTCGGACAAAACGCCGTGACGGACGCGTACCGAGCGGCGTTTTCCATTCCAGACCTCCTCTTTTTCCTAATTGCCGGCGGCGCGCTGAGCAGCGCCTTTATTCCAGTGTTTACAAAGTACTGGGCCCAAGGCGAAGAAGGCGAGGCATGGACCGTATTTAGCATCCTCGCCACTTTCATGGGCGTCGTCGTGTTGGCGTTCGTGGTCTTCGCTGAAATTTTTGCGCGCCCGCTTCTTGGCTTGGTCGCGCCCGGTCTTCCGCCGGATACTGCCTCTCTCGCAGTTTCGATGTCGCGCATTGTCCTTCCTTCCCAGTTTGGTTTTTTTCTGGGTGGCCTAATGTTCGGAACGATGAACGCGCGCCAACATTTTTTGACGCCGGGTCTCAGCCCGAATATCTACAACTTAGGAATTATTTCGGGGGCTCTAATTATCGCTCCATACCTTGTAGTGCCGGTTTTCGGCCTGGCATGGGGAGCGCTCGCTGGCGCGACCCTGGGAAGTCTCATCGTTCCCATGTTTCTGATGCGCAGATTCGGCGTTTCGTTTTCGCCATCTTTGAACCTGCGGCATCCAGGAGTCGTCTCCGTCTTCAAGCTAATGCTGCCCGTCGTTTTGGGGCTCAGTCTGCCCGGCGTTTACGCCATAGCCCTGCGGTTTTTCGCCTCATTTCAAGAACCCGGAACCATAAGCGCTCTGGAGAACGGAAACAGAATAATGCAGGCGCCCTTGGGCATTTTCGGGCAAGCGCTCGCCATCGCGGTCTTTCCGACATTGAGCGCCCTGCATGCACAAAATAAAGCGCCGCAGTTTTTGGAAACCTTAAGCAAAAGTCTGCGTACGGCGCTCTTTATCGGCGTTATCGTATCGGCCCTTCTCTTTGTCCTCAGCGACGACGTTGTGCGAATCCTTTATCAGTACGGGAAATTCAACTCTTCGAATGCTGCCATGACATCCGCCGGCCTTAAAATGTTCTCGATCGGGATTTTCGCTTGGTGCGCTCATCCGATATTAATGCGCGCCTTTTTTGCGATGCATACTTCGCTGCTGCCGATATTATTGGGTACTGCTACGTCGGCGATTTTCGCGGCGCTGTGCTGGGGCCTGGCGAACACGAGCCTCGGATTTTTGGGCTTGCCGCTCGCGACCTCGGTTTCGGCAATCGTATTATTCTTGCTGCTTATGGTCGGGCTCAGGTCCAAGCTCTCGCGGGTCGATGGAAGGCGCGTTCTCCGGCTGCTGATCATTTCTGGCTTGGCGGCTGTGGCCACGGCCGCCGTGGTCCTCGTTGTCAGCCGCTACGCTAATATCGCGCAAACCCACCTGGCCTCCTTGGCAAAAGTACTCGTTCTTGGAATCGGTGGCGTGTGGCTTTACCTTGCAATTGGCAAAGCGCTCGGACTCGAAGAGGCAGGTTACGCGATGACGATCATCACGAGAAAACGAAGGGCATCTTAACCCCAGGTCCCTTCGAAGACGGTCTCGGCCGGACCGGTCATAAAAACGGAGCCATCCTCGGCATATTCGATCTCCAGATCGCCACCCGGCAGGTGAACCGTCGCCTTGCGTTCGGACTTGCCGTCGGTAAATGCGGCAACGAGCGAAGCGCACGCCCCGGTTCCGCAAGCCAGCGTCGCCCCGGCGCCACGTTCCCAGGTTCGCTGCCGCAGCTCGGTCGGTGAAATCACCTGAATGAAGTGAGCATTAATGCGCTCGGGAAACATCGAGTTACGTTCGACGGATGCTCCCCAAATCGGAAGCGGAACGGCATCGACGTCGTCGACGAAAATAACGCAGTGCGGGTTGCCCATCGAAACGGCGGTTCCCACGAACCTTTGCCCGTACACCTCGATTTCAAAGCCTCTTGCCTGCTCGTCGGAAGGGCCGGCCATGGGTATTTCGCCGCGACGTAGCCCCGCCTTGCCCATGGCTGCCCGCACCCGGTCGCCAAGCATCGAAAGTTCAAGGAGACCGGCGCCGGTCTCGATTGGGATCGCTTCGGCGTCGGACATTCCCCGGTCGCGGACGAATTTCGCGACGCAGCGCACTCCATTGCCGCACATTTCCGATTCGGAGCCGTCCGGGTTGAGCATGCGCATCCGAAACGGAGCCGAATCGCCTTTCGATACCAAAATCAGCCCGTCGCCCCCCACGCCGAACCGCCGATCATTGACTTGAACCGCAAGGGCCGACACGTTTTCCGTTACGGTTTCGCTAATTGCGTCGACGACGATAAAGTCGTTCCCGCAGCCCTGCATTTTCGTAAATCGAAGAGCCATTTAATAGTCGGAATCTTTGCGGTGCGTGTCGATGGTCTTCGCCGGGACGATCGACGACATCGCGTGCTTATACACCAATTGCACGGGTTTCCCAGGCGTTTCCAGCATGACTGTAAATGCATCGAATCCGCGGACGAGCCCGCTCAGAGCCACGCCGCCCGCAAGATATATTGTCACCGAAACCTCCTCCTTCCGAACCTGGTTCAAGAACATATCTTGAAGGTTGATTGCTTTAGCCATCTTTCTCCTCCCGAATCAAATCTGCGATCCTTCTCGCAATACTTTCGGCGGACGCATCTCCGTCCAGCCAGACTAATCCTCTCTCCTTCGCTAACCACGTGATCTGCCTCTTGGCATACCTTCTTGTCCTTACGATAATCTTCGCGATCGCGTCGTCCAGCGACAGGTCTCCTTCGAGGTGGTCGCACATCTCGCGATATCCGATCGCTCGGAATGGCGGCCAATGCGGCTCGGCGCCGGCAGCGAGAAGGCGCGACACTTCTTCACGCCATCCATTGTGCACCATATTAAGTACTCTTGCCTCGATCCGCTGATTTAACTGGTATCTGTCGAAGCGCAGCGCGAATTTGAAGCGCTGTGCATGCCACGGTTCATTTATCGCTTCCCCGGTCTCGCCAAGAGCCTTCTCCGCCAGCCGCAAAACCCGAACGGGATTCGATCTCAACTCTGGCTTAACCGACGCCGGATCGAGTTCGGCTTCGGCAAGAACTGCATCAGGTCCAAACTCATCCAGTATCTGCCGCAGCCGTGCGCGTTGCTCGCTGTCGGCGGGCGTCATGTCTTTGTAGCCGTCGAAAAGCGCCCGAACATAAAGGCCCGTGCCTCCGCATACGACGGCATCCCGCCCCTCCGCCGCGTAACCGATGCACAAGGGGCGCGCAAGCTTCACAAACTTTCCGGCAGAGAAGCACACATCCGCCGAAAGGATGTCAATCAGGTCATAAATGTCGCGATTATCCGGCTTCGCAGTCCCGACGTCGAACCCACGGTAAACCTGAAACGCGTCGGCGTTGACGATCCTGCAATCGAGCATGGAAGCTAGCCGCTCCGCCACAACTGACTTGCCCACCGCCGTGGGGCCCATGATCGCGATCGCCGCAGGTTGTATCACCGTAGGCAATAATGAACGATGCCTCGAGTTTTAGGCATCGACTGCGGCGGATCATCGACGCGGGCCGTCGTGGTCGACGGCGGCGAAACCGTCTGGTCGGGCCGTGCCGGCCCCGCCAACCTATCTTCCTGCACAGACGAACGTATTCGGCAAAGCCTCGAGGAAGCCCTGGCCGATTGCCCTGACGTCGACGCAGCCTGCGGCGCATTCGCCGGCCTCGTGGATCAAGCCCAAAAAGAAGCCATCCTGCGGCTTCTCGCAGAAATTATCCCCCGCGCCAAGATCGAAGCCCTTCCCGATTTCGAAGCCGCCCTCGCCGCATGCCCAAGCGCCGAC
>DASSBY010000140.1:0-13088 GCA_035698285.1 Fimbriimonadales bacterium
CTGATCCGGAATAGACTTCATGCCTTCGATGAGTGGCTCGAGGATGTGCCGCTGATAGTGCTCCTGCGAGTCGATAATCGCGTGGCACCCGGTGTCATTCTTGAAGCACATCTCTGCAAGCGCCACTGCGAATCCGCCGTCGGAAATATCGTGCGCACAGTCGACAAGTTCCTGTTCGGCAGCTTGAACCAAAACCTCATGCAGAGCCGATTCGATAATAAAATTCGGCGGCTGCGGCGCGCCGCTTTCAAAGCCGTGGACTATCCGCAAGAATTCGCTTGCCCCGAGGCCGCCCTGATAAACGTCGCCGTCGTACCCGTAGACCATGTAGACATAGCCGTGCCCCGCGGGGAAATGGTTTGCCAGAGCTTTCGACGCGTCGGAAATCGTCCCAACGATTCCAACGGTCGGAGTTGGCAAAATCTCGCCGCCATCCGACTCGTTGTAAAAGCTCACGTTGCCGCTCAACATCGGAATATCGAGAGCTTCACAAGCGCCGGCGATGCCCTTTACGGCTTCGGAAAACTGAAAGAAAACTTCGGGATCGTTGGGATCGCCGAAATTGAGGCAGTTCGTTGCGGCGACCGGGCGCGCGCCGGTGCAGGCGATATTACGCGCGGCCTCGCAAACGGCCAATTTGCCGCCGACCGCCGGATTGGCAAGCGTCCACCGACCGTTTCCGTCTATGGTGCAAGCAATGCCCTTTTTCGTCCCGCGCAACGCCAACACGGCAGCTTCGCCGTCACCCGGCCGAATAGCAGTTTGCGTCTGAACCGTTTGATCATATTGTGAATATATCCAGCGCTTTGAAGCGATGGACGGCGAGCGCAGCAGCCTAATCAACGCTCCCGCGTGATCGCTTATCGGCTTAACATTTCTAAGGGAGAAATGCGCGGCAACCTTTACATTTTCCGGGGTTTTTGCGCGTAGGTCCAAAATGGGGCATCCTTCCGTAATAAATTCTGCCGAAACTGAGGCTTCCGTCTTTCCATGTCGGACAATCGTTACGGTTCCGTCGTTGGTTACGTGGCCCAATTCCGCAGCTGGCAGACCCCATTTTTCGAAAATGCGGAATATTTCCGATTCGCGCCCTTTCGCAACGACCGCCAGCATGCGCTCTTGCGTTTCGCTCAGCATAATATCGTGCGCCGTCATTGTTGGATCGCGCAGCGGTACTTTGTCCAAATCGATCCACATTCCCGTGCCGCCCTTCTGCGACATTTCGCACGTGCTGCATGTCAACCCCGCCGCACCCATATCCTGAATGCCGACAATCGCGCCACTAGCAACCGCTTCTAATGTCGCCTCGACCAAGAGTTTTCCGGCGAAGGGGTCGCCAATCTGCACGTTCGGCCGGCTCGCCTCACTGTCCTCATCCAAAGCTTCGCTGGCAAACGTCGCGCCATGAATTCCATCGCGCCCGGTCGCGCTTCCCAAATAAAAAACGGGATTGCCGACGCCGGTCGCCGCCGCGGTTGCCACAGGGCCTTCCAAACGCCCCACGCACATTGCATTGACCAGGGGATTCCCCGAATACCGCTCGTGGAAAAAAACCTCGCCGCCGACCGTTGGAACGCCCACGCAATTGCCGTAGCCGCCAATCCCGCGAACGACTCCGTCGAACAGCCGCCGGTCGTCGCCGTTGCGTTCGATATCGCCGAACCGAAGAGAGTTGAGCGATGCGATCGGACGAGCTCCCATGGTCAAGATGTCGCGGATGATCCCGCCGACGCCGGTGGCCGATCCTTCGTAGGGCTCCACGGCCGATGGGTGATTGTGGCTCTCGACCTTGAAAATGATTCCGATGCCGTCGCCGACGTCCAAAACGCCGGCATTTTCCAAGCCCGCGCCTTCTACGGATTCCTTATAACGCCGAAATCGCTTCAAGATCGACTTGCTGGATTTGTAGCTGCAATGTTCGCTCCAAAGTACGGCGAACATGCCGAGTTCGGTTTCGGTGGGCTCCCTTCCGAGCCTATCGAGAATAGCTGAATACTCGGCAGCGGACAATCCGACCTTCTCATAAGGCCGGGCATCGGCGGTCTTGGGCGGCATGACTCATTATAGCTTCCGCCCTTTCGTTCGCCCTCTCCCTATCGGCAACGCTTGGATCGGAAAGAGCCGCAAAAAAAGCCGGGCATCCGCCCGGCTCAATCTCATCGAAAGAAGTTACCTTCCGTTCATTTCGAACGTGAATTTCTTTCCCTGCATAGCATCCCACTTCTTCTTCTGTTCGTCGGTCAGGACGCCCAGGATCTGTTTGTCGTTAGCTTCCCGCATCTTCTGCATTTCGCCGCGCATAGCTTCACGGTCGTCGCCATTGTCGCGAGCTTCCTGCATCCGATCGCGCATAGCTTGCATCGAGGCGTTTCGGATGTCATCGAGCTTCTTCTTCTGATCGTCCGTCAACCCAACCTGCTTGGCAACATCGTCACGATAAAGTGCCGAAGGCCCGTCGAATTGGATTCGCAATTCGGCGAATCGCTTGTTCTGCTGCTCCGTGAGAATAGCCTTAACGGCATCTTCCTGCTTCTTCTGCTGTTCTTGGAACGCCTGCGGATCGCGGGGGCCGCCTTGGCCGCGCTGTCCGCCTTGGACCGCCGCGCCGCCGCCGCCAGGACCACCTTGGCCGCCACCGGCAGCCGTTGCCCCACGGCCACCACCGCCGCCGGGTCCCCCCTGGCCGCCGAACTGCGGCTGCGGAAAGATTGCGGAGAGCTTGCTCTTCTGGTCTTCCGTTAAGCTAAGTTCTTTTTGGACATCGGGACGCATGATAAGGCGAACTCCGCCGCCTCGTCCCATCATCTGCATCCTGCGTTGGCCGCCAGGGCCCTGGCCGCCGCCCGGAGTAGGTTGTGCCAGCGCGATCGACGCGAAAAGCGCGACGGCGGCTCCGATTAGAGTGAAACGTTTCATATGAATGTTTTAGGCCTCCTTTGGTGTGCCTAATCGAATAATACGCGAAGGCTCTTCGGAAGTTCACCCGTCCGCAGCATTTTCGATTCCGGCGGTAGCTCAGCGGATATAATCCTACCGAGATGCTCAACGAAGCCCTTCGGAAGATCGCCAAGGTCCAGACCGTCGATACCGCGATCCAGGAGCTTCAGCGCAGATTCTCGGCCATCGACCCGGGACGCGGCCCCAAGGCGAGCGAGGAGGCATCTCGAATGCGCCTCGAAGAAGCCGAAGGCGAATTGAAGGCAGTCCGCTCCGAAATCGAAGACCTCGAACTTAAGACGAAGTCGATGGAGCAGAAGATCGCTTCGGAAAAAAATCGCCTTTATTCGGGTGGCGTGTATAACGCCAAGGACGCCGAAGCCATCGAGCGAGAAATCGCCAACATCATGCAGCGGCGCGGCGCAGCCGATGATCGCATCCTGGAACTCTGGGACCTCGTTGAGCCGAAGAAGCAGGCGGTCGAGGTGGCAAAGGCAGCCCACGACGCCGCAGCCGCAAGGCTGACGGAATACGAAGCCAAATACAGAACGGTCCGAGCGGAATTCGAGCAAAAAGCGTCGCAACTCGTTGAAGCCAAAAAGCGAGCTATCGCCGGATGCAACCTGGCCCTCTTGGCAAAATACGAAGCCAACCGAAAGAAGCATGGCGGTATTGGAATCGCAGCAGTCGTCGACGGGGTCTGCAGCGCCTGCAACACCTCGGTTCCTAAAAAGCAATTAGGAGACATCAAAGCGGGCGACACGCTCGAAACGTGCGAAAACTGCCTCCGCTACCTTTACCTCCCCGAAGAAGCGCCGGTTACGTAGGCCCAATCCGCGGGAGTGTCGAAATCGAGCGTCGTCTCCGGACGGCAGTTCACGATCAGATAACCGGTCCCGCCCAAGATCTTTCCGGCGCGCAACTCAGCCTCTCGGAGCGAAATCTTTCCGGCCAGATATCGCGCAGCGGGAAGCAGCCCGAAGCCCAGCGCTAATTGCAGCTGGGATTTACGACCCTTCGCAGCTCTCTCCAACACGCCAAGCGCCGACTGCACGCCGCCGCGAGAGGCGGCGAAAAGCCCGCCCGATGCAAAACGACCCTCGCGAAATCTCAGGAAGCGATAGTCCGCACCAGGAAATCGCAGCCGCACCGCCGTCTCGCTCGAAAGCCCCGCGGCGAACCATTTGTCCGGCGGTGCTGCGCCAAGCCGGGCCTCGATGGCCCCGATGAACGCCTCGATGTCGGCGCTCTCGATGAACGGGCAGTCGCAGGGCAAGAAAACGGTCGGCCCGTCGGCCGATAGCATCGCAAGGCCCGAGCGGATGCTGCCGATGCTCGATGCTCCCGGCTCCGCGACGCGAGTCAAGCCCAGCTCAGCCCGCACCTCCTCGTCAGCCACAACAGCCGTTTCGTAGCCGGAGCAGGCCAACAAAACGCGGAGAAGGGAAGGAACGCCGGCGACGGGAGCGAGCGCCTTAGACGCCGTTCCCATCGCCGCCGCCAATTGATCGTCGGACCGCCCGCCGGCGGCGATCACGACCTTCCAGTTTTCTCTCAGCGCTTGATGTTCCAAACCGCGCGGTCTATTCTAAACAGCCACGGATATTGAAACTGCGGCGTCAAAGCGCGGCCGCTGATGCGAGCGCGGACGGCGAGGGTGCCCGCTTGGATATATTGCGACGGGTTCGCCGACACGATGATCTCCGTCACGGAATCGGTCGTCGTCGAGTTGCTCGTGTTGAAGACCTGATACTGCCCGGTGCTGAAATTGAACAGCTCGATGCGCTTCTCGATCGTCGCCGCGCTCGCGTTGCCCTCAAAGGCGAACCGCAGCTCGCTCGTCGAGGTCACGGGCGAGACGCCTTCAAGAATAAGTTGGATCGGGCGTTCGCTCGAAGAGAAAACCGGCCCCGGCCGCAAAACCAGGCGGTTGTCCTCGCTCCGGAAGAGGCTCCCAAGGTTGCCGCTCACGACGCTGCCGCGAAAGAGAGACATCGTCGCCGGCAAAACCTCCGCAGGAACGATCGAGTCGTACCACGACCGGTATGTGCTCAGCCGCACGTCGCCGAAAACCGAGCCGTACTGAGGCGGCTGCGGGCCGCCGGTAACGCTTCCGACCCAACTGTGTACGCCGGCAACTTTGAGGACGCCACCATCCAGGATGAAAGACGGCGAGCCGGAGTCCAGGCCGCCGAGCGTCGCTTCGTTTTCGAGGGGGCCGCCTTCGCCGAGCTGGTCGATGCCGCCGCCGTCGAAGTCGCAAATCATGAAGTCGCCGTTGATAGGTGGGTCGCCCATGAACTGGACCATCTGCGTCGTCGCCACACGATTCCGGCCGCGGCGCTTCGTTCCATATTCGCCGGAATACTGCCAGCGCGTTCCGTCGAACGTGCCCGTCACGCCATAGCCGACCATCTCCAGCGTCTTGCCGATCTGGTTCGTGCTCCAATAGATGTCGTACCAGCCCGGAAACGTCTCAGCGACCTCGACGAGAGCGACGTCGTCGGTAGGATGGTGAAAGATGGCGATGGAGTCGTACGTTCGGCCGTCGTCGAGTCGAAAACGCATCTGCGTCTGGCCGAAAACCACGTGCCCGGCGGTGATGAGCCAATGGTCGCCGACGCACGTCGCGCCAGTATTGAAGCCGGAGAGCGGCCCGATTTTGCCGGTCCATGGAAAGTCGGTGGTCTCCTGGCCGGGGACGATTGCCCGCCCGCACACGGAGGCCGCAGCGATGAGGAGCGATGCTGCGAGCTTTTTGTTAACGTGGTGCATAAAGTGTTCTCCGAGTCAAGAATTGTACCGGCCCACTGAGTAGCGAATGTCCGCACAGTTTCCGCCTCAAGTAACGCACCAGTTCGGCATTCCGGCAAGACTCACTCAAAGTAGCGCCGAGTTCGGCATCTCGCATCAGCCATAATCAGGGTCCCATGTCCGACCTGATTTCACGCGTCGAGGAGCTAGCCGCTCTGCTCGACGAGCACAAGCTGGCCGCAATCAAGGTCAAGGACGGCGATTTGGCGATCGAACTTCGCCGCGAAACCGGCGCGCCGGCCGCTGCGTCCACAGCCCCGGCCCAAGCGCAGCAAACGTCCTCCGCGACGCCGCTTCCAAGCCCGATGGTCGGCGTCTTCTATACCCGCCCCTCTCCCGGCGAAGACGCGTATGTCCAAGTCGGCGACCGCATCTCGGTAGGCCAGGTCGTGGGCATTATCGAGGCGATGAAAGTTTTCAATGAGATCGAGTCTCCCATCGGGGGCGTGATCGCTGCGTGCGTTGCCGAAGACGGCAGCGTCGTTCAGGAAGGCGACGCGCTCTACCTTGTGGAGTCCTAGGGGTTGAAGATCGGGCTTCTGGGCCTCGGCACTGTCGGTACTGGTGTCGTGGACATGCTTTCGGCGAACGAGGACGTGATTACCGCGAAGAGCGGCAAGCGCATCGAGCCCGTCGCCGCCCTCATAAAGAACGCGGCCAAGCCGCGCCCTCCCGGCGCCCCTCCGGTCTCGGACTGCCCGGACAAGATCCTGGATGACCCGGAGATCGAGGTTGTCGTCGAGGTCATGGGCGGCGTCGAGCCGGCTTGGACGTACATCACCCGCGCCCTCGAAAACGGAAAACACGTCGTCACCGCGAACAAAGAGCTGATGGCGCGCCATGGCCGCGAACTTATGAAGCTTGCCTCCGAGCGTGGCCTGGACCTTCTTTTCGAAGCCGCAGTCTGCGGAGGCATCCCCGTAATCCAAGCGCTCAAAAACCAGCTATCCGGCAACCGCGTCGCCGGTCTGATGGGAATCGTGAACGGAACCACGAACTTCATCCTCACCAAGATGCACGCCGAGCGAGCCGACTACGCCGCAGCCCTCGCAGAGGCCCAGGACAAAGGTTTCGCCGAGGCGAACCCCGAAGCCGACGTGGAGAATTTCGACGCGCAAAGCAAGCTGGCGATCCTCTGCGCCCTCGCCTTCAGCGCCGCCGTCCGCCCAGAAGATATCTACCGGCAGGGCATCGGCCATATCGAACCCAAGGACGTCGAGTTTGCCGAGCATTTCGGCTACCGGATCAAGTCGGTCGCTATCGCGCGGCAGGCCGAAGACGCGATCGAAGCGCGCGTACACCCGGCGATGGTGTCGATCGACAATCCCCTCTCGAAAGTAGACGGCGCAAACAACGCGGTTCTTCTGAAAGGCAATTTCGTCGGCGATATCATGCTGCTCGGGCCCGGAGCAGGGAAGGACGCGACCGCGAGCGCCGTCGTCGGAGACCTCATCGAGATCGCGCGCAAGATGCATTCCGGCGGGCATGGTGGAGTCGCGCTCCGGTTTGACGGCTGCGCCGCGGTTCGTCCGATCGAAGAAGCTCGAAGCAGGTATTACGTTCGGGTGAACTCCATGGACCGTCCGCGCGCCCTCGGCAAGATCGCGCTGGCGTTTGGAGACAACAATGTGAGCCTCTCCGCCCTGGAGATGCGAGAGCTGCCCGAGTCGCGGAGCGAGCTCGTCTTCCTCACGCACGAAGCGGTCGAGCGGGATCTTTTGGCGGCTCTGGCCGACATCGAGCAGCTGCCCATGATCGAGGGCGTGATGAACTGGATCAGGGTCGTTCAGTAGATGCGAGCCGCGGCCGTTCAGTTTGCGCCGGAGTTCGGCAACCCTGAGCGAAACGCCGCACGGATGGCCGCGCAAATTGAAGATTTAGCTGCGGAAGGCGTTTCGCTCGTCGTTTTCCCCGAGGCGGCGCTAACTGGATATTGCGCTCGCAGCCGAGAAGAGGCTGCCGCCATCGCCCTTCCTCGCGACTCGGAATTCGTCCAAGTCGTCGTCGCGGCCGCCTCGGAAAGGCAAATGGCCGTCATTTTCGGATTTGCGGAAATCGAGAGCGAAAAACTTTACAACACGGCCATGCTTGCTGGACCGAGCGGTCTGCGGCAGCCTTATCGGAAAGTCCACCTGCCGTTTCTCGGTTACGATCGCTACGCCGTCCCGGGAGATTCGCTGGATCCCTGCGACACGCTCGTTGGCCGCGTCGGTACGCTCATATGCTACGACGTGCGCTTTCCGGAGGCTGCGCGAACCCTTGCACTGAAAGGCGCCGAGATTATCTGCGTGCCAACGAATTGGCCTTCGGGCGCGCAAGCTTCTAGCGATGTGCTCTGTCCTGCCCGAGCGATCGAAAACCACGTCTACGTTATTGCCGCCAATCGGGTGGGAGAAGAGAACGGGTTCGCCTTTATCGGCCATAGCAAGATCGTCGACCCGTTCGGCCAACTTCTGGTTTCCGCAGGCCACGAAAGCGAGACGGTCCTGATCGCCGATATCGACCCGGCCCGCTCCCGTGAAAAGAAAATCGTTAAGCGCCCCGACGAGTATGAGACGGACTTGTTTGCGGATCGACGAACGGACGTTTACTTCTCAGCGTAGTACCACTCAGAGAGGGCTTCAAAGGAGCCAATGTTCGACGCGTTTGAGACTAGGAAGGCCTGCCCGATTTGCGGTTCGGCAATTGGCGCAATCCTCTACGAGAGGGAATACGCAGCCCAACCGTTACGGAGCCTATTGACAACCTACTACGCCGCGGCTGGCGGACATGTCGACTGGACTATCTTGGGCGACGTTATTTTTCGACTCATCGAGTGTAGCCGATGTCGCCTTATTTACCAGGAATCCGTTCCGACTCCGAGAATGCTGGACGAGCTGTACAACGTGATGATCGATCAGAGCTTCCTGAGGAGATTCGAACACGAAAAGCTGACCCGAGACGGCTGGGCTGAGGTTTCCGGCGAACTCCAAACGCTCTTCAATTCTTTCCAAAAGCCTTACGGCAAATTGACCTTCCTCGATTTCGGATTTGGTTTCGGCCGATGGGCTCGCGTCGCGAAAGGCATGGGCGCGCGCGTTTTCGCCACCGAAATCTCTCCGGAGAAAAAGAAGGCGGCCGAATCGCTCGGCGTTGAAATCGTCGACGAAGATAGCCTCGGCCAGATGCAATTCGACGTCGTTCAGGCCGAGCAGGTTGCGGAGCATCTTACACGCCCGGCCGAGACCTTACAAATGCTGGCTCAGTCCGTAGCGCCGGGTGGAATCCTAAAAGTCGCTGTCCCTCGCCCCGGCAAAATCAAGTACCTGCTTCGCAGGTTCGGAATGCCCGATCGGGCGCCTCAGGAACATTGCCTCAGGCACGACGCATCTCTCCAGGGGGTCAGCGATGAAGACTACGTCGGCGTTTTCCCACTCGAGCACTTGAACCTCTTCTGCGATAAGACCATGGAGCTTTTAGCTGTCCGACTGAATATGTGCATTGAAAGCAAAGTGCGCTCGCGGGTGCTGCCCATTGGAATCGGAAGCCGAAAGGACCTCATCCGGTCTGCCGGCTCTCTGGCTAAGGAGACTGCCCGCAGGGCTGCCGGAGCGTTTCTTAAAAACCGGGGCTATTACGTTTTCCGTGCGGGCGGGATGTAACAAGAGCCGCCCGAAGGCGGCTCCGAACGGAAATGGCCCGGCTTAGCCTCGGCGCTTGCGCGAAGCGAGGAAGGCGAGTCCAAGGCCGAGAGCGAAGATCGTCGCCGGCTCAGGTACTGCTTCCATGGTGTAGTTGTCGAAGCCAGTGGCATTGCCGAGAGCGCCGCCGGAAAAAAAGCGGGCAGCGGTCGGCAACGGAAGGGCTGATCCGGCGCCACCTTGCAAATACCATCCCGTGGGATTGTAAGTGGTGGTGATTCCGGTTTCCAGGTCGGTGATCGAAACCTCGGAGACTGTGTTGTCGACCAAGGAGAAGGTACTCGATTGGCGGTACCAGTGGTTGACCTCAAGATTCTCCATAGCCGAGCCTGCGCTCTGGTTGTTTAGCGCAAGCCCTCCGGCATCGAACACGTTGTATTGCATGTTCCAGTTAGTGGCCGTGGCAATGTCGACCCAGGTATTTAGGGCGATGAAGCTCTTCGTCGTTGGACCGTCTTGCAGCGACCAGCTGCTGAGGTTTTGCGCCGTCGGAAGCGTGCCTAGGTACACGCTGTTAATGTCGTAAGACACTTTCCACACCGGGGCCGAGGACCAGTCTTGGTCGCGCTGAGCTCGCGCCGGCGTCGCGCCGGCGCTAGTACCACCGATAAACTGATCGCCGCCGGTGGGATTGGCGCCCAAACCGAGAGCATTTCCGGAATAAGTGTAACAGTTGAAATCGACGCCGCCAACTGCGGGGATGTACCACCCGTCCTGGCCGGTCAGAACCGTGCCTGCAGACGAACCGCTATAAGTCGGCGCCTCGAAGTCGATAGCAAAGGCTGCGCTGGCCAAAAGGCTGGCGGCCACGGGAACTACAAGTTTTTTCATTTTTCTCTCCTGCACAGGAAAAATAAGGATAGTGGGGAGGCCTAAGCCCCTCAGTCGCATGATACGCGATGCGGTGCACGAATGTTACACGTATTTATACTAGCTTTTCAAATACCCTGTCCACTAGTCGCACTATGGTGGCCCCGGTCTGGCTCCGCTTCAGGCAAGGGCGAAACGGAGGAAGGCGCGAGCGCGTCATTTTAGCCATGGGTCTTCACGCCATTGCCTTCGCTTCCGCAGCGCTTTTCCTCCAAGCGCCCCTTCGTCAGATCGAATTTTTAATAGGCAGCTGGACGGGAAGCTTGAAAACGGCATCCGGGACCGTGGCAATTAGCTTGGAAAACAAACGCACCTACCGCGACAGCTTTGTTTCTTCGACGATAAGGGCCAGCGTTCCCGGCGTAATCTCGGCGAACGAGTCTTGCTACATCTGGTGGGATCCCGCCGCCGGCGCCTTCCGCTCTTGGGCGGCGAGCGATCTATCCGATCAGCCGCGCGAGGAGGTAGGAAAACTCAAGGACAGCTCCCTCGCCATGGTTAGCCTTCCCTGGACCGTTCGAGGCGCCGCCCAAACGACGATGCGAACGTTCACTCCCCTGCCTAATGGAAAGTTGCGCCTGAAGCTGGACGTGCGAGAAGGCGATAAATGGATCAGTCAAGCCGAAACTGATCTCGTCCGCGCGAAATGACGTAGGAAAAGCCGTAAAGGAGACAACAATGCCAAGAAGCTGGACCAACAAAGAAGAGCGCATGTACAAGCACATAGTCGACAGTGAGAAGGACGAAGGCGCAAGCACCCGGCGCGCCAAGGAAATCGCCGCGCGAACGGTCAACAAGACGAGGCGCGAGCGAGGCGAGACGGCAAACAAGCGAACCATGGGCACCGGCAACCCGGGAACAGCTCTGGAAGAGCACACGCGGGATGAACTCTACAACGAGGCCAAGCAGATGCACATCCACGGTCGAAGCGGAATGACTAAGCAAGAGCTGATCGCCGCGATCCGCGATCGCTAATTCGTCATCGAAATTAAGGCTCCGCTCCAAAAGCCGGGTAGCATCCGGAAGGTGGAACTGCGATACCTCGAACCCGAAAACCTCAAGGTATGGTTTCCGATCGAGGCCGTGCGCCCTGCATGCGAAATCGAAAACGAACTCTGCATTCCGCAAGCTCAATTCCGATGGTGCTTTCCGCTCACCAATAGAAGCGGATATCTTTCGATTTGCGACGGCGCCGCGAAAGAGGTCGGAATCTTGCGCACGCTCGACGGCCTGGATGCTGCAAGCCGGGCAATAGTCGAAAGAGAGCTAGAGACCGTTTATTTCACGCCGCAGATTTCCAAAATCCGAGCGCTCAAACAAGAAGCCTCCATGTGGAAGTGGGATGTGAACACCCAGCACGGTCCGATATCGTTTTATTTGCGTGGGGTCCGTGACTCGGTCCATGAGGTCGCTCCCGGCCGCTGGCAAGTCTACAGCGTCGACGGGCAGCGCTACGAAATCAGGAACTTCGATGAACTCGACGCCAAAACTCAGCATCTTTTTGAATCGCTGTTTTAAGTCGGCGCTCGACTCGGTCAGTCCGCCGCGCTGCCTGATCTGTCTCGAAATGGACAGGACGCCCATCTGTCGCGAATGCGAAAATTTAATGCTTAGGCTTCCCGTTGGCACATGTGAGCGCTGCTCGGCCGGAACCGCAGGCGAATGCGAGCATTGCCGCTGGATGAGTTCGCTCGACTGGCTACGCAGCGCTAGGGATTACGAGGGTGTGGGCGGCCTTGCCGTTCGGCTTCTCAAATTTTCCCGAGCGATGGAGCTTTCGAAACCCATGGCTCGTATGCTCAAGGAGCAGGACCTTCCGCCAAAATGCGACGCAATCATTCCGGTCCCCATCCATTGGTCCCGCCTGGCGCAGCGCGGATTCAACCAGTCTGTAATTCTGGCCAAAGCCATGCTTCCATTTGAAGACCGTCTTCCCATGCTTCGCACGGATTTACTGTTTAGAATACGGGCCACGCCGCCCCAAGCCAGGGCTCGCGGAAAACTTCGGCGCGATTCGCTCCAAAACGCATTCGAAGCGCGTCCCTGCAAAGGCGCTCGAATACTGCTTCTCGATGACGTCGCCACGTCCGGTGGAACGTTGGAGGCTTGCGCTTCCGCGCTCAAACGCGCGGGCGCATCCTGGGTAGGCGGCCTAACTTTTGCCAGGAGCATCTCGAGCCCACAGCCTAATAACAAGATATGAAAGCGCTCATCCTGGCCGGCGGAAAAGGTTCCCGGCTCCGGCCAATCACGCATAGCATCGCGAAGCAGCTTGTCCCGGTCGCCAACAAGCCCGTTATAGAATTCGGGATCGAGGCAATCCGCGACGCCGGCATCGACGATTTCGGCATCATCGTCGGCGACTCCGCGTCCGAAATCATAGAGGCGCTCGGCGACGGCTCTCGATGGAACGCGCGATTTACCTACATTCCCCAGCCCGACCCGCTGGGCCTTGCGCACGCCGTAAAGACCGCACGCGATTACCTAGGGGACAGCAGGTTCATCATGTACCTTGGGGATAACCTCATCAAGACCGGCGTGTCCGCGCTTGTCGAGGAGTTCGACAGCGGGGCATTCGACGCTTCTATTTTATTGACGAAGGTCCCAAATCCCGAGGAATTTGGCGTCGCCGAGCTGAGCGGCGATCGTGTAGTCGGCCTTGAAGAAAAGCCGAAGACGCCAAAGAGTGATTACGCGTTGGTTGGCGTTTACCTCTTCAATTCCTCGATCTTCAGTGCAATTGAAACCCTCAAGCCGTCATTCCGTGGCGAATACGAAATTACCGAC
>DASSBY010000141.1:0-8592 GCA_035698285.1 Fimbriimonadales bacterium
TCGCCCGAGTCGGCCGTCATGCTTCCAGAAGGAGCGCCGGCTACCGTCTCCGCCTAAGCAAGAGGGCCAAACCTGCGCCGAGCGCGAACACCGTTGCCGGTTCGGGAACGACGGTCATCTCCATGGCCGGCGCCGTGTTCACCTTGGAATAGGAAAACGTTTTGCCGCCGTCGTGGCTTATTAGAGCAGGGCAAAGAATGTTCTGGTCGCCGTACATCCAAATGTGAAAACCGTCGGTCTGCAAAGGCTCCATGTAGAGCCAGTAGAAGGAGCCTGCGTCCAGGCTGACCGCGTCGTTGTTTTGGATGTGGAAGACTTCGCCCGTTGTGTCGTTTGCGGTGTCGACAAAGTCCCAGGAGCCTAGCTGGGTCCCGAAGTTCTGTCCCGTGCCGTCATCGGCGAACAGGGTCATCCGCAGGTCTCTTCCGGAGCCGAGGTTGAGAAACCCGACAGCCACTGAGACGGTGTCGACCTGTCCACTTGCGGCCGATTCAAATCCCATTGCCAAGGTCTGTATGAACTTTGGCGGCGCGTCCGCTCCGGTTATGTAGTAGCCGGTGTTCTCGTCGTAGTCGTAGCCGGGAAGGAAAGACGAGTAGGCTACTTGAGCTTGGGCGCAGGCGCATATGGCCGCCATCGCTGCTAGCGCCGAAAATCTCACTTTCTGCATAGGCGTGATTTATACCCAGTCGGCTGCGAAATGCCCCAGCCCGGAATGGGTTGGGGCATGAGGTTATGCTGCCTGCTGAGCTTGGCTACCTGCCGTCGAGAACGGCGCGAAGCGGGCCCGCCTGGTCTATGAGGTCCATGATTTCCGAGTATTCCATCATGATCACGAAACGGCCTTCCGAGTACGGTCCCAGCTCGTAAGGGTCGAAAAGGAACTTGACTCCCATCGGCGTAATTACGAAGCGGTTCAGTTGTTTAGCGTTGATGCTTTTTACCTCTCCGCTGTGGACCCAAGCGGCTCGATCGACGAGCTGAAGCTTCGTCATGATTCGATCCGACATCACCGATTCCGTTCCGGGCTTGAATATATCGCTGTATCCCAAGCGCTTCGGAACTCCGCCCACGGCGCCGAAGTTATAGGGAAGATAGTAGGTCATCCCGTGGGCGCCGCCCGTAAAGGTATAGCTGCTCATCGTCCCGCTGATGAGGTCGGTCCCGATGTAGGAGATGCTGGCGGTCGTGAGCGCTTCGAGTTCGGCCCCGGATGCGAGCCGAGTCTGCCTCGCCTGCTTAAGGAAGTCCTCAAGCAGATATTCTGCGGTTTTGTACAGTTCTGCGTTTGCAAAGGAAACGACGTTGGTGTCACCTTTGAAAACCGGATAGGAGATCGTCGCTTTCCAGCGTCCGGGGTTATTGTTCGCGATGAAGCGGACGTCCGGTTGGATATTGCGCTGAGCGATGGCTGCGCCAGCGGCGATGGACAACAAAAGTGCTGCGGTTATTTTCATCAATCGGTCCTCCTTAAGTACTTTGACGCCGTTTGTGCGGAAACTGAGCGCCATTAGCCCAGTTTGGTACAAAACTAACCGGTTTTGTCGAACGTTAGTCCAGAGGACCCGTGAAATCGAACGCGGGCAGGTATTGAAGCCACTCTTCTCGGCTTTGCGCCCTGAGGTAGCTGGTTAGAGAGATGTACGGCACGTATCGCGGCCGTCTCGGTTCCCGCTTCAGCTTCATGTTGGCTTGGTGCGCGAGCTTGTCGGCTTTTCGCAAATTGCACCTGCGGCAGCAAGCGACCACGTTTTCCCAGGTGTGCCTACCACCTTGGCGGCGCGGCACAACGTGATCCAGCGTCAGGTCCTTTCCCGTGACGCCGCAGTATTGGCACGTGTAATTGTCCCTGGCGAGAACGGTATGCCGGCTTAGCCGCAACTGCGGGAGCGGACGCTTCACGAAGTAGCGTAAGCGCAGAACGGACGGTGCGTGGAACGATGAATGCCCGGTTACCACCATATGCCCATTGTTGTGGAGAACCTCGGCTTTGCCCTTAGACATAAGCGAGACAGCCCGCACAACGGTGCAAACGTTGAGCGGCTCGTAGTTGTTATTGAGCAACAGGACGCCGGTCATCTCTTTAGGTTCAGATACAGGACAGCCCGACACGGTTGTTGGGTCGGGCTGCTCGAGCGGGGCGGATCGGTGGAGCGTGGGTTTGCCACGTACTCAACCAATTGCCGATGCTCCAGCGGACGGCCCAGAACTTGCGCGATCTATCCATTCAGACGAAGCGATAATACCCGTGGGATTCTAAACTTTCGGCGCGGAGTCCGCCTCGGCCCTAAAATCGAAGGCCCAGTGGATGATGAGAAGGACGGCGGCCATCGTTATGCAGGCATCGGCGACATTGAAGATATGGATGATCTTGATGTCGACGAAATCGGTGACCTTTCCATGATCGACCAAGCGATCGACGAGGTTGCCGACTGCGCCGGCTGCAAGCAGCACCATAGCGGATTTGAACAACTTCTGGTTTGGCCGTGACCGGGCGTATCCAAGCCATGCGATGAAGGCGACGACGAGCGCAAAAGGAGACAGGAACACGCCGATGCCCTGAAGGAGACCGAAGGCTATGCCCTTGTTGTAAACGAGAGTTAAGTCAAACGCGTGAGGAATAACCGTAATGTATTCCCCTTCCGCCAAGTTTTGGCGGATTAAGTATTTAGTGAGCTGATCAAAGATAACGAGGCCGCTTGCCGCGGCGAAAAACGGCCACCCCTTCGTTTTGCGGGAAATTACCAACCCAGCACCTTTGCGTCACGCTCGCTTAGCATAATGCCGTTTATCTCGCGAACATCGGGGCGGCGAAGGCGACAGCGCTCGCATTTTTCATATGGCGACAAACCAAATTCGAAATGCTCGTCCTCGCCGTTCGAAATCTCTATCCAGCTAAGCTTTAAGAAAGTCGGGAGATCGGATCCGAAGGCTTCGAGTGTGGAAGCGATATCGCCGGGAACGACGGCTTTTGCGAGAACGTCTTGTGTGTCTTTCACACCGGAGTCGGCTTTCCAAGCTTCCAATGAAGCGTTCAATCGATCTCGGAACGCGAGCAATGTGGCTACGTCGCTATCCGGAGGCGGCGCTTCACCAACATCGATCTTTTCAATCATGACGCTGGGTTTACGATCGAGGAGTGGCGTCTTTGCATAGACTTCCTCGGCGGTGTGCGGAAGGATTGCGGCCACCAGTTTTGTCAGAACCAGCAATATTTGATGGCAGGCCGCCTGGGCGCTCCGTCGCTCTTGAGATTCTTTAGCGTCGCAATAGAGCCGATCCTTGATCACGTCGAGGTAAAAACCGCTTAGCTCTTTTGCGCAGAAATTATGGATTGCAGTTAGAGCCGCGCTGAAGTCGAACACATCCAACCTTTCGCAAGCGTAGGCCTGCAGCCTCAGCGTTTCGCCCATTGCCCAGCGATCGATCTTTAGCGTGACTTTCTCGCCGGCTGCAGGATCGAAGTCATACAAATTGCTCAGCAGAAATCGCAGAGTATTGCGAATTCGTCGGTAGCTTTCCCCCATTTGCTTGAATAGACTGTCACCGCAGGGAACGTCGTTTGGATAATCTACGCTGGCTGCCCAATATCGCACAACGTCCGCGCCATATTTATCGGCTGCAGCCATCGGCTCGACGACGTTCCCCTTCGACTTGGACATTTTTTCGCCTTTTTCGTCCAGGACGAAGCCATGCGTAAGTACCATCTTGTAGGGTGGAGCGCCTTTGAGCGCCGTTGCGGTTGTGAGGCTGCTATTGAACCACCCGCGATGCTGGTCGCTTCCTTCAAGGTAAAGATCGGCGGGCCAGCGCAAGTCCTTCCAAACGGGATCGTATTTAACGTCCAAAACTGCGTAGTGGGTAATTCCGCTGTCGAACCATACGTCGAGGACATCCGTCTCCTTGCGAAATTCTGTTTCGCCAGTTTTGGGATGTTTGTATTCTTGTGGAACGATATTTTCGACCGGCGCTTCGAACCATGCGGAAGAGCCGCCAAGTTCAACCAACTGGGCGACGCGCTCCATAATTTCAGGATCGAGCACCGGCTCGCCGGAGTCTTTTCCAAATAATATGGGAATTCCAACGCCCCACGTTCGCTGCCGCGAGACGCACCAATCGGGGCGGCCTTCGACCATTGCGGAAATTCTGGACTCGCCTTGAGGCGGAAACCAAGCAACGCCCTTGATTTCATCAAGCGCCTTATGCCTTAAGTCATCATGATCGATCCGGATAAACCATTGCTTAGTCGTTCTATAAATAACGGGGCTGTGATCGCGTTCCCCATAGGGATAGCTGTGCTCGAAGTCTACTTCCTTAAGCAAGGCCCCGGTTTGCCGCAACCTTGCGGGAATAAATGTGTTTGCCTCTCGGATATCCCTTCCCGCGAATTCGCCCGCCTCCGCAGTGAAAATGCCTTTCGCATCGACCGGACATAACGCTGGAAGGCCATATTTCCTACCCGTGTAAAAGTCATCATGCCCGTGCCCAGGAGCCGTGTGGACCACGCCCGTTCCGTCTTCCGTTGTGACATATTCCGCCAAAACTGCTATCGAATCACGGTCGAAAATCGGATGTCGAAAGGCGACCCCTTCGATTTGTTTGCCCAAATATGAGCCAACTCTCTCGTAATTGACGAATCCCAGCTCAGCAAAGACTTTCTCCGCGAGTCCGGAGTAAAGCAAATAATAAACGTCGTCGATCTTGTACAGGCCGTACTCAAGCTCCGGGTGGAAAGCCACTGCCAGATTTCCGGGAATCGTCCAGGGTGTCGTGGTCCAGATGATTGTATAAACCGGGGCTGCGCCCTCGAAGATGCCGGCGGGGTCTTCTTTAAGGGCGAATCGGACGTAGATCGAGCGCGAAACGTGGTTTTCGTATACGATTTCGGTATCGGCGAGCGCAGTTTGAAGCTTGGTGCTCCAATGTGTCGGGCGTAGATCCCGATAGATATAGCCCTTTTCCGAGAGCCTAGCGAATGCCCGAACTATCGTCGCCTCGAACTTGTAGTGCATCGTAGCGTAGGGATGGTCCCAATAGCCCATGACCCCGAGCCGCTTGAATTGTTCGGTCTGGATCTGCATGAAATGCTCGGCATGTGCGCGGCATTTTGCACGCATTTCCGATGGCTCAAGCCTGCCAAATTTCGAAATTACGGCGAGCTCGATGGGAAGTCCGTGCGTGTCGTATCCGGGAACGTAAGGCGAATAAAATCCTCGCAACGTTTTATATCGCACGACGAAATCTTTTAATATTTTATTGAAAGCAGTACCGATATGAACGGGCCAATTTGTGTAGGGAGGGCCGTCATGCAGAATGAATCTATCCGCGTCGTTTCGGCTATCTTGGATTGCTTGATATAGCGATGTTTCGTCCCATTTGCGCTGCATTTCCGGCTCGCGCGAGGACAGGTCCGCCTTCATCGGAATGGTGAAGTCGGGATCGGGCAAGTTTAGCGTCGACCGCAAGTCCATGGGAGGCAAAATTGTACCCTCGGGCGAAGGTATTATGAGGCGGCCCCATGAGCCTTCCGATAGAGGAATTGACCCCCCGCCAGATCGTTGCCGAACTCGACCGATATATCGTCGGGCAAACGCAAGCCAAGCGCGCCGTAGCGGTGGCCTTGAGAAATCGACTTCGCCGCCAGCGCCTTTCCGAAGAGGAGAGCCGCGAGATCATGCCGAAGAACATCCTTATGATCGGGCCGACCGGAGTCGGGAAGACGGGGGTCGCGCGAAGGCTGGCGCAGCTAGCAAAGGCCCCATTCATCAAGGTGGAAGCTACTAAATTTACCGAGGTTGGCTATGTCGGAAGGGACGTCGATAGCATGGTTCGCGATCTTACGAACATCGCCATCCGAATGGTCGAGGCGGAGCGGACGGCCGAGGTCGCCGAGGAGGCTTCGAAACGTGCTATCGATCGCATCGTGGATATCCTCGTCGACCCGTATTCGTCGTCTCGCAAGAGCGCCCAGTTTGACAATCCATTGATCAAGCAAGCAATGGACTATTTCGGGCAAAAGCAGGAAGCGGAGGAGCAGGAGGAAAGCCTGGCCACCGAATCTGAGGAAGCCGATTGGGCTCGCAGGCGCGCAAAGGTGCGCGAGCAGGTGGAATCGGGAAGCCGCGACAAAGAAATCGTCGAGATTGAAGTAGACGACGGCTCGACACCTTTTTTGCAAGTATTTTCGCCGCAGGGGATGGAGGAAATGGGGCTCGACCTTCCGGGCCAAATCGGGCCACTGGGGCGCTCGCGAAAAAATAAGAACGTGAGTATTGGCGAGGCTAAGGGAATTTTGGTCCAGGAAGAGGCCAAGAAACTAATCGACCAGCATTCCGTTACGCGCGAAGCGATTCGACGCACGGAAGAAACGGGAATTATTTTTATCGACGAGGTGGACAAAATCGCGGGCCGCGAAGGGGGATCGGGACCGGACGTATCTCGCGAAGGCGTGCAACGCGATCTGCTCCCAATAATCGAAGGCTCGACGATAGCCACCAAGTTCGGACAAGTGAGCACGGAGCATATTTTATTTATCGGAGCAGGCGCATTTCATATGAGCAAACCGAGCGATCTAATTCCCGAGCTTCAGGGAAGGCTGCCAATCCGCGTCGAGCTTCAACCGCTCGAACAGGCGGACCTGAGACGCATCCTGCGCGAGCCCAAGAACGCGATGACGAAGCAGTACAGGCAGCTTCTTTCGACAGAAGGCGTGGACCTGGAATTCACCGAAGACGGCATCGACGAGATCGCCAAAATGGCCCACGAGGTGAATGGGCGAACGGAAAATATCGGTGCGCGACGACTTCATACTGTAATGGAGCGGCTTCTCGAAGACATCATGTTCGAGGCGCCCGACACCAAAACAACGAAGCTGACGGTCGACGCGGAATTCGTGCGGTCGCGGCTCAGCGGCCTTGTGCAAGACGTCGATTTGTCGAAATACATTTTGTGAACTACGACAAAGCGTCCGTTGGCATTTATGCCGAGATATTCGAGAGCATTCCCGAAGAGATGGGTTTCGCCCTCGAGCGAATGTCTTTTTCGCCCAATATCAAGGAGCGACGCGATTATTCCTGCGCGATGTTCGACCTAGAGGGCAGCTTGGTTGCTCAAGCGGCACACATTCCCGTTCATTTGGGTGCCATGGAATTCTTGATGAAAAAGTGGCTTTCGGATGGGCCGATTCTCAAACCAGGAAAATTCTACATTTCGAACGATCCGTATTTCGCCGGCACTCATCTACCCGATATTTCCGTTATCGCAATGGCGGAGCACGGATACGTAGCATGCCGAGCGCATCACTCGGATATCGGCGGCGATTCGCCCGGGAGTATTGGGGGGACGGATATATTTTCCGAAGGTTTGGTCATTGCTCCGCAAGAATTGACCACGGAGCTTGCGAAAGCCATTGCGGAATCGTCGCGCGCTCAGGAAGAGCGTCTCGTGGATCTCGAGGCGCAGCGCGCGTCTGTTTCGTTGGGCTTGAAGCGGTTTTCGGAAACGGCGTCGAAGTTTGGCAATCGCCTCGGAAGACTGTTTGCAGAAGCGGCCACCTATTCCGAGGAGTCGACTCGGGCAGCACTCCGGCGGATTCCCGTCGGCAGTTATGAAGCGCAGGACGCTTTGGAAGATGTCGGCGATGCTGCAATCAAAGTTCGAATAGTGATCGGCCGTGGAGAGATTAGCTTCGACTTTACCGGCACCGATGGCCAAGTTCCGTTCGGAATCAACGCCACGGAGGCCGTCACGCGGTCTGCCTGCTACTACCTGGTGCGATGCCTGGCCCCAGAAGCTCCGACAAACGCCGGCTGCTGGGCGCCGGTCGAAGTCATTGCCCCGAAAGGCAGCTTGGTCAACGCTGCTTTTCCGGCTGGCGTGGCGGCGGGGAACACCGAAACGAGCCAGCGCATCGTGGACGTCCTGCTGCAGGCCATGCCGGGGCCAATGCCGGCATGCAGCCAGGGCACAATGAACAATGTTGCATTTGGTGGGAATGACTGGGCGTATTACGAAACGATTGGCGGCGGGGTCGGCGCAGGGCCATCCGACGACGGGGCCGACGCGGTTCATTCTCACATGACGAACACGCGCAACACGCCGGTGGAAGCCATCGAGATCGAGCTGCCGCTGCGGGTGATGCAATACGAACTTAGACCCGAAGCTGGCGGCAGCGGAAAGCATCGAGGCGGAGCCGGTGTGGTACGCGCCTATCAGGCGCTCGAAGACGGGATCGTGTGCACGCTAATGACGGATCGCAGAGCTTGCGGCCCGCCTGGCGGTGCCAAGGGCCAACGAGGCGTTCCAGGATGCAATACTATTGCAAGAGGCTCAGATCTGGAAATTCTGGGCTCAAAGGCGCGGATTCGGCTAGGCCGCGGCGATGTGGTTCGCCTTGAGACGCCCGGCGGAGGCGGCTGGGGCCAGAATTGAACCTAAATCGGGTACAATGTAACTTGCGAAGCGACGCTCCCAGCCCCCTTTCTTCGTCCCTGCTTTAGAAGCGCTTTCGCGGCCCGAGATTATGCCGAAAAAACCACAAAACACGCCACCTGAAAACGACAGCGACGACCGCGAGGAAGGAGAAGTTTCGCG
>DASSBY010000142.1:0-7284 GCA_035698285.1 Fimbriimonadales bacterium
CGACGCCGCCAAATATCTCGGCAAGCCGGTCCCGGTCATTGAAAATAAGGATTTGGCCGACTCCATCCTTGATAAATCGCAGACCGTAATTTTACAGTCAGGCGGGATGTTCTATCTCACCCATGCGGCCAAGGGCGGAAATCTTGAACTCCAATACGACGTTTCGCTAAACATGCGCGGCTCCGATAAAACTACGCCGGACTTTGCGCTCCTAACGTCGTACTGGTACCCGAGCATCGCGCGTGGCGCAGCTATCTCCACAACGCACATCGAGGGGCCAAAAGACTGGCTCCTGCTAAGTAACGGCAATCTCGCTGCGGAAAAGGTCGACGGAGATCGAAAGAGCGTTCTCTATAAAAACCCCGTCGCAGTTTGCTTCCACGAGATGGTCGCCGGACCCTATATCGAGGCGTACGAGACCCAGGACCGCGGCCGCAAATTCCGCGCATGGCAGCTGACGGAAGACAAGACCCGCGCCAAGCACGACGCCGAAATGGCCCGCGATGCCGTCGCCTTCTACGAAGACCGCCTCGGAAAGTTTCCCTACGATGGTTATGACGTCGTGGACACGCCCGATTTTTACGGGGTTGAGTGCTACAGCTTCACGATCCTTACCCCGAGAATAACGAGTTGGGCCACGTCCCACGAAGCCGGCCATACCTATTTCGGCGGCCTCGTTCCCAACAGTTATATCCACAGCATTTGGAACGAAAGTCTCACCCAATATATCGACAGCGTCCAATTCAAGCAGAATTCTGACCGAAGCCTGAATATGGGCTATACCACGAGGAACACAAAAATAGCCCTTTCTTCGCCTTATCTCCCACACGGTCCCTTCGGCGACGTAGGATATTACCGAGGCGCCTACGTCATGAAGATGCTCGAAAACGAGATCGGTTTGGACAAAATGAACGGAGCCCTAAGAAAGCTCGTTTCATCGCGAACCGGAAAGATGACCGAATGGAGCGACATCCAAAAGATATTCAGCGACAGCACTGGTCAAAACCTCGATTGGTTTTTCCGCCAATGGGTTCGCGGCGACACTTTCCCCGTTATTTCAATCGGCAGGATATTTTCCGAGAAGCCACCGCGGGAGGGATACGAGACTACCATATCGCTTTCCCAGTCTGGATCTTCCGAGCCATTTCATCTCAGGTTGGTGGCCATCTTACAAACGGACGCAGGTGAAGTATCCTTCCCGGTTGAGTTTTCAGAAAAAAGCCGGGAGTTTCTCTTCAAAACTCCCGGCAGGCCGAGAAGGTTGACACTAGATCCGTTTGGATGGACTCTAGCCTCCGTTCCCAGCTCTATTCCTATAAAGCAATAGGGCCTCTGGCGCAGCTAATGGTGTTCGTGCCACCAAACGCGATCGATGCTCGACGTGTAAGGCCACGTGAAAACTGGTCCTTGAGCCCTGTACGTCATTTTCGCGCGGAGCTTGTTGTCGGGTCCGATAAACCGACCGATGTTGGACGTTATTTCAACGGTCGTTGTGCTGTCAGTCATCGTTGCCGTTCTCGTATCCAGGGTCTCATATTGATTGGTATCAAAATTGAAAAGCTGAACGCCTTGCGCAATATTGTTCGTGCTCGCATGTCCTTCAATCGAGAACTTCAGGTTCGTAGGACTTGCGAAGGGCGAAGTCGACTCAAAAGCAACTTGAATCGGCGGTTCCTGGGTTGTAAATACAACGCCGGGACGCGTGACTAGCCAAGCGTTATCGCTAAACAGAACGCTTCCAAGGCCGCCGCTTAATATACTGCCCTTCACCATCGAAAGCGACGTCGGCGCAACGTCTTCCTGAACTGGTCGAATGCGCAATACTTTGCCGAGAGCAAGGCTTGTCACGTAAACATACCCATCTGGACCAATATCAAAGTCTGTGGGCGTGCCCCAGCCCTGGCCCCAGCGGTTCAAGTTGCGCTCCGTTGTATTGTCGGCAACTTTGTCGGCAAGCGTGTCGGTCAGGACGAACCCGTCTCGGTTCGCGTTGACGTCAAACAGGTACAGGTTACCGTTGTTCGAATCTCCGATCAGGCACTGGTTTCGCTCGGTAAGCCCAAATTTATCCGAAGTCAGAAACAATATCGAAGTCACTGCAATAGTAGAAAGCCAGCTGAACTCCGGGTCATGATAATAGGCGTGCGGAAACATCACGAGATTGCCTACGCCCTGCGGATCGCGGTCGTCTGGACCCATGATTTCATTCCAACCTGAGTTCAAGCCCGGGCCCGGAACGTAATTAACTTCGTCGTAGGAGGTTGGTCCGTTTTCCGTATACCAAATATGATTGGTTAACGGATCAACCGTCATTCCAAATGAGTTTCGAATCCCATACGCGAAAAATTTATGGAAATCCGCGTTGGGATTGTCGAAAAACGGATTGTCAGCCGGAATACTGCCATCCGAATTAAGCCGGAAAATTCCGCCGACATGGGAGGAAACGTTCGCCTGACCTTGGTTGTTTTGCTCAGCGCGGTCGCGATTCAGCTCGCCGGTTATGATATAAAGCTTGCCATCGGGACCGAACATAATGATTCCGCCGTCATGGTTGGGGCCATTCGGTTGGTTAGGATCGCTCGGAACGCTCATCACGAGTGTATCTAGCGTTAGGGTCCCGTTGTCATAAACATAACGCTCGACTCGATTATCCGACCATTGCGTCGAAGTCGTCGTATCTCCGCTCGTCGTCGAACGGCTGTAATATAAGTAAACAAAGCCATTAGTTGCAAAATTCGGATCGAGGCAAATGCCCAACAGCCCGCGCTCGCTTGCAGAGTTAACCGGAAGGTCGAGGGCGGTACCCACGACGACGCCGTTGACGACGTGCTGCACTTGCCCGCTCGCCTTCAAGTTGACAAGCATCTCGCTCGGGCCGATAAATGCCAGATTTGTTGCTTGGGTCAGGCCGCTGGCGACCGTCTCGACAAAATAGTCCGGCGATACGAGCGTCTGTGACGCCGCCGGCAATGCCATGCAGGTGCATACTGCCAAGGCCAAAAGGGTTCTTGTTTTCATCGCTTTCTCCTCGCGGATGGTGTAGGTGGATGCATCCACTCAAATGATAAGGTCATATGTTCTACGCTCCACGCCCCCAATATTGCTTCCATGAAAAAGGGCGCGGCTGAATGCCGCGCCCTCTATCTTATCGATCAGCCTAAGCTACGGCAGGATCTTCCATACCGCTTGGTCGACTTGGGCAAAGTACGGATAGACGAATGTCGGGCTCGTCGCCTTGTATTCGAGTCGCGCTCGAACCTTTAGCGTCCCAGGCTCGAGGAACTGCGACGGATTCGAAGCCGTAACTTCGACCACTCCGTCACTGGTTCCCATCGTCGTGGTGCTCAACGTCACCCACTGGGAAGTCGAGAAGTTGTACAACGCCACAACTTGTCGAATGTTGGTCGTGCTGCCGCTCGATTCCACGTGGAATTTGAACGACGTCGGCGTAGCATCCGGGCTCGTTCCCTCGAGGACGACCGAGATCGGATTCTCGTTTGTAGAGAACACGGCGCCTGGCCGGACGTTCAAACGCGAATTGTTCGAATCGTAAAGATCCGATAGCTCTCCGCTCGCTGCCTGCCCTCGGTCGATGGACATCGAGCCGGGAAGAGTCAGGCCCGTGTTCGGTCCGCGAGTGAGGACGGTGAGCGTCTGCTGAACTCCCGGCCGGAAAAGGCCGAGCGTAGCATACGTGTTCACCGGAGCGACGTTCGTGTCGAACCGGAAGTTGTACAAGGTGTACCACTTCAGCGAGTTGGCATCAGGGTTGGATTCATACGTATCGGTACTGAACGTGATCCCCTGGCTGTCGACCGTTGATCGCCAATCGTTCGAAGGATCGCTGTCCACATCGTGGAAGCCGATATTCTGAACGACGGCGCCTGCTGGCAGCGGAACACGAAAGGCGCGCGCTTCACGCTGCGAAGTATGGTTGTAGCCGGCATATTCGTAGTGGTACATGCCGCCACCGAGGCTCGTCACCTCGACGCCTACCAAGAAGAAGCCTTCGCTCTCTGGCTGTGCGCGAGGTGCAGGCGTGACATCGCCCCAAGTCTCAACGCGCGGACCTTGAGTCTGGCCCTGCGTCGGCGAGAAGTTCCAATGACTGCCGCTCCAAGAAACGGTGCATGGCCGCCAGGCTAGGTTATTGAAGCGGTCGACGTCGTTCTCCGACACGTAGTACGCTTCATAGGAGAAGGTCGAGTCCGCGGCGAGCAGGTCTTGATCGGCGACCTGCAGACGATGCGCCACTCCGTCGAGCCCGTTCGTATTGAACCGGGAAATGCAGTCCGGTTGGAAACCGGAAAAGTAGCTGTTGGTACATTCCCAACGACCCGTGAACGGGTTGACTTCATTCCGCGGACCAAGCCAGTTTCGATCTGCGTTAAGAGACGACCCATAGGTATCCGAGCAGCGAACACCCAACTTGCGCCCGCCCTCAGGCGGAGAAACGCACGTTTCGCCGTGCGGTCCGATGCAGCCGTTTGAGTTCGTGGACAAGAAGCCGTGCTTGACCCAGCCAATGCCGATCTGCTCCAACCGCGTCCCACCGTTTACGGTGTGAACCCGATAGAAGTTCTGAGCGATGACCGGATGTCGCTCGTCCATCTGCTGATACCAGTTGACCGTGTCTCCAGGGATATTGGTAACGTTGCAGGATGTCGTCGAAACGCCGAGCCCGCTGATGCCGTTCGGATAGGTTCCGACTCGGCCATAGCTCGCACAGTCTCCGAGGTTGTGCAGCTCCACATTGCCGTTCATGCCGCCCTGATCCGTCGGAGGGGGAGGAAGCGCAGGGTCCTTTGTATCGCCGCTGACGAAGTCTGCCAACGCCGATACGGTCACCATGCCGATGATCTGGCCCGCAAGATCCGGACGCCCGAGCTGGTTGGCGGCGCGGTTCGTGATAATCACGTCCGCATAACCGAACCTGAGCACCTTTTGGTCGCGGTCGAAATTGACCTTGATGTGCGACATGTCGAAAAGAACCGGGCTGTCTTCGGAAGAATCCGCGAGAATAAACATGTTGTCCGAAACGCCGGTGTTCCGATAGACAATCGAAAAGTCCTTAAGCGAAACCGAACCCTTCGGTCCGCTTAGCGTGAAGCCGCCGGAGTTCGTGACTCTTCCTTCGACCCAATAACGATAGTTGCCGTGGCTGGTAAAGAACTTCAGGTTCGTTCCCGACGTCATCTTGAAGCCAACGGCCTCTTCCATGTCGCCTTGAGGAACCGCCGTCTCATCTACCCGCAAGTTCAGGCCCAGGTCCTGCACAACTTGCTTGAATAGACTGAATGAGGTCGTTCCGCTCTTTGCCTCCCACACTTGATCGGCGCGAGCTACAACCGCGGAAAGGGCAAGACCCGCCGTTGTTAGCGCCATCAATGTTCGAGTATTCATTGAACAATGCCTCCTTGCCGGACGAAGAACCGAACAATTCCCACCGGCTAAAATGGACAAAATATTGCATCGGATCGCTCCGAGGCTTCCCTATTCTATCCCACTTTCCCGCGTGGTTTCGGCGCCACGCCGAATTCCCCCCACCCCGAACCGACGCCGCTACGAAACGGCGTCCAGCGCCCGGCTTGTACGCGCGACAACCTCGTCGACTTCGCCTTCGCTGATAATCAGCGGCGGCGCGAAGCGGAAGGTCCGGCTCCGCGTCTCTTTCGTCAAAATCCCTTCCGAAAGGAAAGCAGCCGTCAACGCCTCCGTATCCACGCCCTCGCGGACCTCGATCCCGACGAGCAGCCCGCGCCCGCGAACTTCGTCGATGATCTCGTGGCGTAGAGCCCGGAAGCCCGCCGCCAGACGAGCGCCCATGCGCGCGCTTCGCCCAGCGAAGTCGCCGGAAATCATCTCCCACATCGCCTGGAGGGCGATCACGCAAGCCAGCGGGTTTCCGCCGAACGTGCTGCCGTGGTCACCCGGATGGAACACTTCCATGACGCTCCGCTTTCCGACGACGGCCGCAACCGGATAAATCCCGCCGCCGAGCGCCTTCCCGAGGCACATCATGTCCGGCTTGGCATCCTCGTGCTGCCAAGCGAACCGCTTGCCCGTCCTACAAAAGCCGGTCTGTATCTCATCCCAAATCAGCAAAACGTTGCGTCGCGCGCAAAGCTCGCGCACGGCCGCGAGGTAGCCGTCCGGAGGAAAGATAATGCCGCCCTCCGCCTGGATCGGCTCCATAAGCACTGCCGCCGTGTTCGGCCCGATCGCGGCTTCGAGCTGCGAAATGTCGCCAAAGCCGACGACCCTGAAGCCCGGCGTGAACGGCCCGAATCCCGCCCGATACTGCGGCTCGCTGCTAAACCCGACGATCGTGGTCGTCCGCCCGTGGAAATTGTCGTTGGCGGCGATAACGTCTGCCTTGCCCTCGGGAATGCCCTTCACCGTGTAGCCCCACTTTCGCGCCAGCTTGATCGCCGTCTCGCCCGCCTCGGCTCCAGTGTTCATCGGGCACGCCATTTCAAAACCCGTGAACTCGCAAATCCCCTGAAGGAAAAGCGCCAATTCCGAAGTGTAAACCGCACGGCTCGTTAGCGTAATCTTTCCCATCTGCTTCTTAGCAGCTTCGATCACTCCTTCATCGAGATGGCCGTGGGCAACCGCGGAATAGCTTCCGATGCAGTCGATGTACTCCTTGCCCGACCCGTCATAAGCGTAAATTCCCTTCCCGCGAACCACGTTTACCGGGAGAGGATGGTAGTTGTGCGTCCCAAACTCCTCCGTCAGCCGCATCGCCTCCTGATCCGACAAACGCTGCACCGCCGCGCAGACCCCGTGTTCACCGATCAAATCGAAAAGCCCAGCCAATGCAGTTTCGCTCATAGTCACATTTTGAACCATCCTCCCGTCCAATTGGTACCCCTTTCGCCATGTGTGAGAGGCTCGCTTCGAGTTCACATAACTGCCGTTGCCTCAAAAGTCCCATGAGGCGAATCCTGCTGTAACACTTTCTGTGTCCGGCCCCGTCATACTCGATAGCGGCGCGGCTTAGACAGGCTGCGTCCACTCAGCGCGGCTCGCGCGATGTTTGGAGGAAAGAAAGAAGCTTGGAGCAGGCGGAGAAGACGAACCGTTCGTTTACGTACGACCATTTCGGCAATGCCATAACCATGGGGAATACGAATGTCTCCTACGATTTCCAGGGCCACGCGCTACGAAGGAATGAAGATCAGCGAAACTTTTTCTTTGGCGAAGCGGCGGTAAAGTTCCGGGAAACGCAGGTCGTAGCAGACCGAAAGCCCGGCTTTTCCGAACGGAGTCTCGGCCGTC
>DASSBY010000143.1:0-4090 GCA_035698285.1 Fimbriimonadales bacterium
CCGGCGACTGGCCCATAGGACGCCGACGCTGTCGGGAGTGATCAGGTCGGCATTTTCGATAATTTCCCGCCAGGCTTTATCGGTCTGCGCTGCAACGATGCCGCTCGCGTCGGCTGTTACGACAATTCTCGGTTTGCGCTCCTCGATAAAGAGCTCGATCATGTCGATTGTCTCCTGCATCGAGACGTTATCGACGCCGATTCCAAGAATATCGACCTTTTTCCGGGGCACGGCTGTCACGCTACTTGGTGGCGCGGGGATGCTTCTTTTCCAACGCGAGGCGCAGCACCTGCTCCGCATTGTTAACGAAGTGGACGGCCAATTTGGATTTGACGGCGTCCGGAATATCTTCTCTGTAGTCTTTTTCGTTTTGATCGGGCAGGATGACGGTGTCGATTCCGGCGCGATGAGCGGCGAGGACTTTTTCCTTGATTCCGCCGACGGGCAAAACTTGACCCGTGAGCGTAATTTCGCCGGTCATAGCCAAGCGCGACTTTATTGGCCTGTCCATAAAGAGCGTGGTGAGGGCGGTGAGGAGAGCAATGCCGGCGCTCGGGCCGTCTTTCGGGATCGCTCCGGCGGGGACGTGGATATGCACTTCGGATTCCGGAAATACCTTGGGGTCTATGCCTCTCGAATCTGCGTGCGTTCGGAGATAACTCATGGCGGCGCGTGCCGATTCCTTCATAACGTCGCCGAGCTGGCCTGTGAGGATAAGCTCACCTTTCCCGGGCATTTTAGCGGATTCGATGAACATAATGTCGCCTCCGACAGGCGTCCATGCCAAACCAACGGAGATGCCGGGTTTCATTTCGCGCTCCGAAACTTCGTCCCGAAGGAACCTGGGACTTCCGAGACATTGTTCGATAAACGCTTTGTTGACGCGAATTGGCGCCGTATGGCCCTCGGCGAACATGCGCGTTGCTTTTCGAGTTACGGATGCGATTTCCCGCTCCAAATTTCTAACACCCGCCTCCCGCGTGTACGAATGGATTAGATATCTCAAAGCATCTTTCGACCAAAGCAGCTGCTTTGCAGTCAGGCCGTGCTCTTCAATTTGCTTTGGGACCAAATGCCTCCTCGCGATTTCGGCTTTTTCGACCTCGGTGTAACCGCCGAGTTCGATTACCTCCATACGGTCTCGCAACGGCGGCGGGATCGTGTCGAGGATGTTCGCCGTCGTAATAAAAAAAACTTTACTGAGGTCGAAAGGCGCGTCGATATAATGGTCTCGGAAGGTTGAGTTCTGCTCGGGATCCAAAACTTCGAGGAGAGCGGAACTGGGATCTCCGCGGAAGTCCGTGCCTAATTTGTCGATTTCATCGAGCATAAAAACGGGGTTGTTTGTCGCGCCGCGTCGAATTCCCTGGATTATCTGGCCGGGCAGCGCGCCGATGTACGTTCTTCGATGGCCGCGAATTTCCGCTTCGTCGCGCATGCCTCCCAGCGAAACGCGGACGAATTTCCTGCCCATCGCGTGCGCGATGGAGCGTCCAAGCGACGTTTTTCCAACGCCCGGCGGGCCCACGAAGCAAAGGATTGGCTGCCGAACGACGCCGGACTTCTTGAATTTTCGTACGGCGAGAAATTCTATTATGCGCTCTTTTATTTTTTCGAGACCGTAGTGGTCTTTGTCGAGAACTCGCTTGACCTTTTCAAGATCGAGGTTGTCGACGGACTCCGTTTCCCATGGCAGGGAAATAACCCAATCTATATAGGTGCGGGCGACGGTATATTCCGGCGCTCCCGGGGACATTCGGCGAAGCCTGTCGTATTCGCGGTTAACTTCGCGAAGCGCCTCTTCCTTTAGCCCCGCCTTGTCGATAGCTTCGCGAAGTTCGTCGAGCTCCTGTTCGCGATCATCCGATTCGCCCAGCTCTTTTTGAATCGCCTTTAATTGTTCGCGCAAATAATAGTCGCGCTGCGATTTGCTAAGCTCCGTATTCACTTCGCTCTGGACTTTCGAGCTCAATTCCAGAACGCGCATTTCCCGTCCTAGAAGCTCGACCATCAAGCGGAGCCTCTCGGTGACGTCGACGGTCTCCAAAACTTGCTGCTTGTCTTCGAGCGCGAACGTCATGTGGGCCGCGATTAGGTCGGCCATGACATTCGGCTCTTGGACAGCCTGCGTAAGCGAACGAAGCTCGTCGGGCAATTGCGGGGAGAGCGTCACGCATCGCTCGAAGAGCGTCGAAACGCTTCTGCGAAGCGCCTCCAATTCTTCGCTGTTTTCGTCTTTCGGAGGGAGGTCTTCGATCGTTTCGATCTTTGCCCTGATATAGGGTTCCGTTTGCAAGACCTCGACTATTTTTATCCTCGAAACGCCCTGGACGATCAGGCGCACGCCTTCCGGCATTTTTACCAGCGTGCGAACGATTACGGCGCATCCGTATTTGAAGATATCCTCTGCGCCGGGCGTTTCCACGTCCGGGTCGCGCTGCGCGACGACGCCGATTACGCGGTTGCTGCCGACGATGCTTTCGTCGATGAGTTGAACGCTGCTGGATCTCCCGACCGAAAGGGGCGCAATCAGCATCGGATAGATAACGGAATTGCGCAGGGGGAGGATATTAAGTTCAGTGGGGATTTCGGGACGGGGCTCGACTTCGTTGGCGCCGGGTTCTCTTATCTTAAGGTCAACTTCTGCCATGGCTGTGTTCGGTTGGGTGCGACTTTCCTGCTAACGCCGAGTTGCGCTTGGGAATTACAATCGTGAGTATCCCGTTTGCGAAACGGGCTCGGATCGCTTCTCTCTTTGCGTCTATCGGCAGGTCGATTTCCCGTTCGAACTCGCCGTAAAAGACTTCCAATTGATGGCTTCTGCGGGGGTAGCCATCCTCCGGTTCAGGCGGCTGGCGCTCGCCTCTGACCAAGATGCTGTTCTGGTCGACGAGCAGGATCGTGATGGAATCGGCGTCGACGCCGGCTAGCTCGATCGTAATGCCAT
Source organism: Fimbriimonadales bacterium (assembly GCA_035698285.1). Taxonomy (GTDB): domain Bacteria; phylum Armatimonadota; class Fimbriimonadia; order Fimbriimonadales; family ATM1; genus JACDEQ01. The sequence continues at coordinate 2,948 of DASSBY010000143.1, forward strand.
AGTCGTACGGACCCTCGCAAATGTCGATGTTGGGCCGCCAAAAGCGTCGCGAGGCGGCGGACCGGGCAAGAGACCCGCGCAAGACTTCGTCGCTGAGCCTTCGCAGCTCGGCTCCGACCTGAAAGTACCATTCAATCTCCTGCTTTCGGCGTGACACTCAGGTTCAATTATATCTCGAACGGCGCTCCTGGAGTATAATTACGGTTCGTACCATGCTTGTCAAGAACATCCTCTTCGTGCTTCTGATGATCATCAGCGTCGTGTTCATTTTCATCACGACGGTCTTCGGCAGCAAGTCCGACGCGATGAGCGGCGGCAGCAGCCAGATTCGCACGACCTATCGGGGCAAGCCCGGATTCGACGACCTCATGTCGAAGGTCACGCTCATTCTTGGCATCATCTTCATGGCGATGTGCCTCATAATCGACATCGTTCAGCAGCGAACTTCGGCCGGATAGACTCCCACCGGCATACCTGAATCTTTTTCCAGGGCATCAGCGTCTAAAAATATGCCAAGATGCGAACGTTCATGGAGGACAACCGCATCGCGGGAACAGGAAGTTCCTGTGCGAGATGGCCTCTACTAGCAAGACTGATAGTTACAAACTAATACGGAGGAAACTCATGGAAGAGTTGGAAACCAACGAAAAGCGGAGCTTGTTGTCACGTCTTTTTAGCCGTCATAACGAAGATCCGTTCGAAGACTACGAGCCGGAAGTCGAGGCAGAGACCGGCAGCGATTATCTGCGCGTTCATCACACCACGCAATACATGGTGCGCATTCGGCGCCAAGTCGTCTCCTTTGAAGAGGCGCTTGCCGCGGCCGACGGCCTGAAAAGAGGGGAACAGCAGATCCTTAACATCGCCTCGGCCGAGCCCACCCTTCGGGAAAAGATCAAGGATTTTCTCTCGGGAGTTAACTACTCGCAAGAAGGCACGTGGGAAGAAGTCGGACAGCACGTATACATTCTCGCTCCGGGTTCTGCGCTCGTCGAGTCTGTGCCTGCCACGCCGAGGATCGCCGCCCAAAACTAACCCGCTCCCCGATAAATTGCACGCTGCGAGGGTCTTCGCCCGGGACCGGGCGCGGACCTTCGCGCGCTTTTTAGGCTTCCGGGCCGAACGGCCAAGTTGGAAGCGTGC
>DASSBY010000144.1:0-2509 GCA_035698285.1 Fimbriimonadales bacterium
CTTCTTGCCCACCTTTTCGCCCTCGGCTTTCGAACTCCCCCAGTCGTCGGAGTGCCAGCCGAAAGTCATCGTTCCCATGCAAATCGGGCTCACCATCACGCCCGTGCGGCCGAACTGTCTATATTCCACCACGGAAGATTACCGAGATTGGGCTATAACAATGCCATGCTGTGGCTGCAGACGCTGCCTGCCTTCGCGATTTGGATCGCCTATATCGTCCTTACCCGGGCGACCGTTCAGCAGCGAAAGGCTCGATACGCGCGATGGTCGCGGAGGGCACGTATCCTGGCGATGGTTTTTGGCATCATCGCATCGCTCGCCATCTTGGTCTGCGGGCTCCTTCTTTTGGAAACGCAGCCCAACCTGGCAAACGGAGGCGGCCTCACGGGATGGGGCATTTTGATCGTCACCCTGATGGGCTTGCTTTATATCCATCTGCAGACCGTCGTCGTTTCGATCACACTGTCGCTGACGTTTCCGGAAACCCGCCGTAGGTACGGCGCGTCTGAATCACGCGACACGGCCGACAGTCGGCCCGGAGAGAATTTATGAGAGTACTAATCACACTAATTACCGTCTTGACGCTTTGCACGGTCGGCTTCGCCCAGGTTGCAACGGACGATCCCTATAAGACCACGCCGATTATCGACAAACTCGCCGACATCGACATGGCGAACCAGGTTCTGCCGCTTCTCCTCACCAAGGACCAAATGAGCAAGCTGCTCCCCATCGTCGAAAAGTGCCGGGCGAACGTCCGCGCTCAGCAGAAGAAAGAAGCGGACCGTCTCAAGGAGCTTCTGCCGGAGATCGATAAAATTCACGGAGAGGCGCTCAAGGGAATCGTCCCACCCGAACCGTTCCTGAAGAAGGTGGATGATCTTCTCAAAAAATTCGACAACGAAAGACGCGGCGTCTCCATCGCGAACGGCCTGATCATTTTTGAGGCGCTCGACAAAAACCTGAATGATGGCCAAAAGAAAGCGGCCGCCGGAGTCGTGGACAAGGTTTTCGATTCGCAAAACAAAGAGTGGAAGGACGGCACTCAAAGCGAGAAGCTCAAGTTCTTCGGCTCCTCGATCTTCCTCTCTGACCGCGCGTACGCCTACCTGACGAAGCTCGAGAAGTAAGTCTCCTTCTGGCGCGTCTGCCGAACTGGAGCTAGACTTTCGCTTTGAATCCGCCGCACTCGCAGGTGTGCGACCTGCCGGTGCAGCCGTTTGGCGAATGTAGCGATTGGCGGTGGCCGCATTCGCAGAAGGGGTCCGCGGCTCGGCCGGTCTCTTGATCGAACGGCTCGACCTTTACCATCAGGCACTTTAGCGGCACATCATCGTGACTGCCCGCCGGCGCTTCTTCGAAGACCCAGTCGACTTCGTGAACCTGCCAGCGCATGGTTGCGCCGCTGTGAAGCTCCATGATGTCGCGGAGGCGCGGAATCTCGCCGTTCCAGTCTGTCTCGCGCAGAACTTCGTCTCCAGTCTCTCTGTTGATAACGATAAGGATCATTGTCTCGTCCCGATGGCGATTCATACCCAATTCGGCGCGTTGTGCGTAGCTTTCACAAAGAAAACGCGGACCCCACGACAAGGAAGTCCGCGCTCGCAGGACCGGCCATGAGGCGCGTCCTCCGCAGTGACGATTGAACCTAGAGCTGCTCACCGCCACCGGGTTATCGGGAGGAGCGTTCAGCAAGCCGCCTGCTAAAACCCAGTAATAGTGTTAGTTTACATGACTTTCGGCTCCCACGGTACCTTTGGGCCAAAAGTCCCACGGATAGTGATGCTACTCGGCGGCTTTGGACGTCCTCCTTTTAAGGGTATGCATTCGCTCGACAAAGAACTCGGTCCTAGAGCGACACGCCTGTTTCTAGTGTTTGCCAGCCTTGCTGGCTCTTTGATTCTCTTCCTGTATCTTGCTTCCCTTGGCAAGCTTGGCCGAGTATATGCGGATCGCGCGGGCCCCGTCGTCTACGCTCATGAGATTCTTAACGGCAATTGGCGCCTCCACAATTGGGATCTAACGACTTACGCAAACTATCACGAACTGCTGTTCTATGTTCCCGGCGTTGCAATTTCAGGCATGAATATGGACGCCATGCGACTAATCCCGGCATTCATATTCGCCCTGAATATATTCTTGGTTGTCTGCGTCATTTGGAGATTTAGTCCGAAGCCTTCATGGTGGATCTATCTGCCGGTTCTCATCTTTTTGGTGTTGCCGTCAAACGGCGCATGGCGGATTTCTCTGGAGGGTGCAACGCATCATGCGACGACGATGGCGATGCTCCTGTGCCTATTGCTTGTCGACAAGAACTTGGAAGCGCATGGCTGGAAACGAATCGCTTACTTGACAATAATTTCTGTGGTCGCTTCCTGTTCGGACGTTTCATTTGCCTACCTTTTTGTTATCCCAACGGTGGCCGCGATCTTGTGGACGCACCGTCTAGACCGGCACCTCTTGCGCGCCTGCACAGCGACTATTGTCTTGCCGGTTGTCGTCGGTTCTATCT
>DASSBY010000145.1:0-5131 GCA_035698285.1 Fimbriimonadales bacterium
CGCTTAACGACGAACTCCTTCGGCGGCGTGTCGGGATCCGTACAATTGAATTCAGAGGCTCTAACCGGCGAATATTCCGTACAATGCTCGGTCGGCGAAGCCCAGCAAACGACGATGGTCCCTGTCGAGACCTATCGCAAACCGGAATACAGCGTCACGGTAACGGGAGCGAAACCCTACTTCGTGCGGGGCGACAGGGCATCGGCGAGGGTCTCGGCGCGTTACTTCTTCGGCGGACCGGTGGCGGGCGCGACGGTCAGCGCAAGCATTTATCGAGCGCCAGAATGGTCGCCTTATTATTATGGCGACGAAGATTTGGATTTCGAGTCGGAAGGATACGAAGAAGCGGGCGAGCTTGTCAAAACCGTGGAGGCCGTCACCGATGGGCAAGGTAACGCCATTATTTCTTTCGACACCGGCGGGCAGAAAACCGACGATCCGGAATCGGACTATGTCTATACCGTCTCCGTTGACGTGGCCGACAAAGGTGGAAAATACTATTCCGGAGAAGGAAAGATAAAGGTTGCGCGAGGCGAATACGCGCTGTATTTGGACACCGACACGTACGTAACGAAGCCCGGAGGCTCCGCCACGCTGACCGCGATCGCCGAGAGCCATGTCGGCAAAAAGCCAGTTGCCAACGCGGTCGTGGAAGTTGCGTATGGGTATGAAACATGGGACGGCCGTACGAGCCATTTGCGCGTTATCGGAAGGAAAAATGTCCGGACTGGGAGCGACGGTAGGGTTTCCATTCCGATAACGGCGCCCGACGCCGGATCCTTCGTCGTCGAAGCAACCGGCGAAGATAGCCGCGGAAACGAAATCAAAACCCGCGCCTATATTTATGTCACAGATTCCTCCGGATTCGATTTTGCGTCGCAGCCGGGGAACGTAAAATTGATTCTCGACAAAAAGCAGTACAAGGTCGGCGATATGGCCAAGGTGCTGCTCGATCCAGGGACGAAAGGAGGATCAGCCCTCATTACCGTCGAGGGCGGCGGCATATATTTCCAAAAGGTCGTCTCTATCGAGAGCGGTTCGGGAATGGCGGAATTTCCCGTGCTGCCAAGTTACGCTCCAAATGCTTACGTGAATGTCGCGTTCGTTTCGAAAAAGAAATACTACGAAGGCACGAAAAGGCTCAACGTCGATCTTTCAAAGCGAACGCTCAGCATCGATATTCGCTCCGATAAATCCACTTACCAGCCGAGGGAGACGGCAACGTACAATATCACGACGAAAGACCAAGCCGGCAATCCAGTTCGCGCAGAATTGTCTTTTGGCGTTGTGGATGAGGCAATTTACGCCATACGCGAAGACGATTCCGACATCCTCTCCGCTTTTTATCCCAAGCGATACAACGCCGTCCAAACCTACTACTCCTTCCCGGAAATATATTTAGGAGATGCCGACAAAGATAAGGTTACGCAAATGATCCGTGAGAAGTTTGTGGACACTGCCTTCTGGAAGGCGAGCGTGGTAACCGGAAACGACGGCACGGCAACAATAACGGTGCGCCTTCCCGACAATGTAACAACGTGGCGCGCCACGGCGATGGGGACGTCGGCCGAATCGGCGGTTGGGAAAGGAGTCCAGAAAATAGTCTCGCGCAAGCCCGTGATGATTCGCTTCCAAGCGCCGCGGTTCTTGACGCAGAAAGACCGCATTATGCTCTCGGCCGTCGTGCATAACGACACTGGGAAGGACGCTGATTTTTCGGTGAACCTCGGCATCGACGGCGTAGCCAGAGTCGTCGGCGGGAACGCAAAATCTGTGCGCGTGGATAACGGCGAGCCGGAAACGGTGCAATGGGAGATCGAGGCGAACGGCTTCGGCTCTGCGACGTTTACCGCTTCGGCGCAAAGCCCGGGAGGATCGGATGCGATGCGTGTCACCGTGCCGGTAATTCCTTACGGCAGGACCATCACCGAGAGCGTGACCAGCGACACGAAGACCATGGCGTCCACGCAAGTCACCGTACGCAACGGCTTTGTTCGCGGAACAGGCGCCGTTACCGTTAGCCTGTCGCCAACTCTCGCATCGTCCCTCCTGGGATCGCTCGAATATCTCGTCGGCTATCCCTATGGCTGCACCGAGCAAACGATGAGCCGATTCCTCCCGAGCGTCGTGGTTGCCGGAGCCCTCAAAAACCTCGGAATTTCGAACCCACAGCTTCAGAAGCAGCTCCCGGACATGATCGGGAAAGGCTATCTCAAGCTACGCAGCATGCAGCACGGCGATGGCGGGTGGGGCTGGTGGGAGTACGACGATTCGGATCCTTGGATGACGGCCTACGTCCTCGACGGATTCCATCGCGCAGCCCAGGCAGGATTTCCTCCGCCGAAGTATGCCCTCGAAAGCGGCATCGAATGGGCCAAGCGTTATCTCGACGACCTCGAGCAAACCAAGAAATTCGTCACGCCCTCGGCCGATGCGCTCAGGCTGCTTGCCGGCATCGCCGTCAACGGTGAGGCCGACTACGTTCGCAAGAAGACGGAGCAAATCGACCTCAGCAAAATGGTGCGCTCAGATGAAGTGATCCCGCTCACTCGGATCTATTCCGCGCTCGGTGCCGATTATGCGGCTGCCCAAACCACCGCCGTCCGGCGCCTCGAAAGCATGGCGCAAACTTCGGGTTCCCGAGCGTATTGGGAAGAGCGCTGGTACGGCGTCGAAACCACGGCGCAGGCCATCGACGCGATCGCGAGCGTCGACTCGCACAGTGCCTTGCTCCCGAAAGCGATCCGATGGCTGCTCCTCGAGAGGAACGGCGACCATTGGTTTAGCACCCGCGATACGGCCTTCGTTCTGCTCGGCCTCGTCAAATACATGGTCGCCAACGAAGAGGCGAGGCCCAACTACGCGGCCAATCTCACGATCAACGGCGCCGTTTACAAGACAATCCGCGTCACGCCCCAAACCCTCGCGGCGAACAACTTTACGGTCGAAATACCGTTCGAAGACCTGCGGCCGGGGATGAATACGCTCGGCATTTCGCTTTCCGGGCCGGGCAACTGCTACTACACGATCAGCTCGCGCCAGGTCGTCGACACCGGCCAGCTCCCACGCGTTCTCACCGGCGAGGACTTGCGCATCCAACGCGAATACTTCCGCCTTGAAACGCGCAGGCTCGACGACGGGACGCTCCGCCTGCTCCCATCGCGCAAGCCAATCGACGACTTCGATGCCGGAGAACTCGTGCGCTGCAGGCTTACCATCGAAAGCGGCAAGCCGCGCGAGTTCATCATGATCGAGGACCCCGTCCCATCCTCCTGCGAAATAACCGACCGAGACGAGCCCGCGCCCGATGAGATTTGGGACCAGTGGTGGTCGCGAACGGACATCCGCGACGACAAAATCGTGTTCTTCGCCCGCCGCCTTCCGAAGGGAACGTCCACGATCGAATACACCATGCGAGCCGAAAACCCCGGCGACGCGCGAGCCTTGCCGACGGTGATAAGCAATATGTACGACCCCGACGTCCGCGCCACGACCGGCGAGGCGCGCATCGAGGTGGAGCGATGAAAGCCGTAGTCGCCGCCATTGCGCTCATCGGCGCTTGCATCGCCGTCGGCCTTTCACTGCTCGGAACGGCGCCGCCGGAGGTCACGCTTGGCTCTTACAGCACGCCGCTCGAAGGCCGCGTCAAGGGGCAAAGACTCAACGCCGACCTATCGCTCACCAAGCTCGACGGTGTTGCCATCGCTCCGGGCGCGGAGTTCTCTTTCAATAAGACCGTCGGAACGTGGTCGCGAGACGAAGGCTATCGCAAGGCGCCGGTGAGCTTCAACGGCCAGCTAATTTGGACGTGGGGCGGCGGCGTTTGCCAGACGTCGAGCACGCTGTACAACGCGGCGCTGCTTTCCGGAATGGTCATCACGGAGCGACATCGGCACCGGTTCGCTCCGGGCTACGTCCCGCCCGGTAGAGATGCGGCCGTCGCCTACAGCAACATCGATCTGCGCTTCAAAAACCCATATCCGTGGCCGGTTCGCATCGTGGCGCGCGTCGTGGACGACCGCGTGCTTTGCGAGATTGTCGGCAAGAAGCTCCCGAACGAAAGCGTCGCCATAACGCAAATCATCGAAAGCGCCCGCGAACCGCGAACACTCTCGAGCTCGACCCCAGGCAAAAGCGCGCGCGTCATGAACCCCGGCAAGGTCGGCTGGTCGGTCACGACGTTTCGCGTCTTCCGCAGCCCGTCCGGCGAGCGGCGCGAACTGCTGTCGTCGGACGTTTATCCGCCGATGAACCGCGTCGTCCGAACCGGGTCGTAGCCCCGAAACAGCAAGGCGGAACGTTTCCACCCAAGGGGTGGGAGGCTCTCCCTTAGGGGTGAGGAGCTCACCCTCAAGGTTTTGCGGCTCTCCCCGCCGCGAAAATGGACCGAAGGTAGAATCTTTTTGAATGGAAGAAGACGAGATCCTCGACGAAAAGGCTGCCGACGAGCAACCGCAGGAATCTGATTCGGTCGCCGATCTCGAAGGCGAGATCGAGAGCCTGAAGCGGCAGGTGGCGGCGGAGCACGACGCGCTGCTGCGGGCGATGGCCGACTTGCAAAACTACAAACGGCGCTCTGCCCAAGACGTTCTTCAAGCCCGCGAGACCGGGGCCGCCGGACTCGCGGAGAGGCTCCTGCCGGTTCTGGACAACTTCGAGCGAACCGTTGAGGCAGCCGAGAAGGGCACGAACGTCGAGACCTTAGTCGCCGGCATCAAGATCGTTGACAAGCAGCTCCGCGCCGCGCTCGAGGAGTATCACGTACGCGCGATCCCCGCCGTGGGCATGCCGTTCGACCCTGAAATCCATGAAGCCGTCGCGAGCGAGCCGAGCGAACACGAGGAAGGCACCGTCATCGGCGAAGTCGAGAAGGGCTACGCGATGGGCAAGAAGGTTTTGCGCCCGACGAAGGCTCGGGTTAGCAAAGGCAAGAAGCATTGAGCCTGTTCGGCACCGACGGCGTGCGCGGCGTCGCCAATGCCGAACTTAGCCCCGAACTTGCGCTTCGCCTTGGCCGCGCCGCCGGCGAATGGCTGCGCCGCAAGGGCGGCAAAAGCGCCGTAATCGGCCGGGACACGCGCCAAAGCGGCTCGATGCTCGGGGCTGCGCTCGCCTCCGGACTGAACTCCTC
>DASSBY010000146.1:0-2320 GCA_035698285.1 Fimbriimonadales bacterium
GCGAATCCGTAAACGGAGGCCGCTCACCTTGCACCGCCGCAGAGAATGCCAGCACCATCGCATTGACACCGCTGGCGCAAGCCTGCGAGACCATACCGAAAGCGGCGAGCATAGCTGCCGCAGGAAACCAATTGCGAGCCACGACTACCTATTTCGCCGCCCGCCTAAGAATTCCTTCTTTCCTGCCTACAATTACGGAAAAACTGGTAATCCAACCTCAAATCTTCCTCCGCAGCCAAGCCTTGATAAGCCGAAGTGTCTGGCCAGCAGGTTCAAAAGGTAGACTCCAGAATGCATGGAGTATCGAATCGAGAGGGATAGTTTGGGCGATGTCGAGGTTCCGAAGGACGCTTATTGGGGCAGCCAGGCCGAACGCAGCAGGAAGCTCTTCCAAATCTCAGGGCTGACCGAACATCCCAGCATGGTCGAAGCGTACGTCCTCCTCAAGCGCGCCGCAGCGACGGCCAATCGCGACCTCGGCCTCCTCGATAAGCAGAAAGCGGACGCGATCCTAAAGGCTGCCGACGAAATCCTTCAAGGCAATTTGCGCGACCAGTTCCCGGTGGACGTTTTCCACATGGGTGCAGGCACGAGCTTCAATATGAACGTCAACGAGGTCCTCGCCAACAGGGCCGAAGAAATCCTCGGGGGGCAAAAAGGCGCTTATGCGATGGTCAACCCGAACGACCACGTGAACTACGGCCAGTCGACGAACGATACATTCCCGACAGCCATGCGGATGATGGCGCGAACGATGACGGCCGAACTGATGAAAGAGGTATCGGCTCTTGCGGACGCCTTCGCGGAGAAAGGCGCCCAGTTCGACGGCATTCTGAAATCCGCCCGAACTCACCTTCAAGACGCCGTCCCCATCCGCCTCGGCCAGGAATTTGCCGCATACGCTGCCGCCATCCGGCGCTGCAACAAGTGGATCGGCGCCGCCGCCACGGAGCTCGAAGAGCTCGGCATCGGTGGCAGCGCCGCCGGAACGGGCCTCAACACCCACCCGGACTACCGCCGCCTCCTCGTCCAGGACCTCGCCAAAACCACCGGCATCCCCTACCGAACCTCTGACGACATGCGCGAAGCCATGCAGTCGCAATTCGCCATGAGCGCCCTCGCGGCGAGCGTCCGGCTCTTCGCCCTCGAACTGACGCGCATTTGCAACGACCTGCGCCTCCTGACGTCCGGCCCGCTTACCGGCCTCGCCGAAATTGTCCTGCCGCCGGTTCAGCCGGGAAGCAGCATCATGCCCGGCAAGGTCAACCCGTCGATGGCCGAAAACATGAATATCGTTTTGTTCCAAGTTCTGGGCCAATGCCACGCGATCGATATGTGCGTTCAAGCCGGCCAGCTCGAGCTGAACGTCATGATGCCGTCGATGGCCTTCAGCGCGCAATTTATGCTCCAGATTCTTACGAACGCCCTCGGAACGTTCCGCGAAAACTGTATCTCCGGAATCGTGGCCAACGAAGAAGTTTGCCGTCGCTATGCCGAGATCTCCCCATCGCTCGCGACTGCCCTAAACCCGATAATCGGCTACAAGAAGGCGGCCGAAGTCGTCAAGAAGGCTCTCAAAGAGGAGGAAACAATCCCGCAAATCGTTCGCGAGATGGGGCTGGTCGACGAAGACACGCTCAGAGCGGCGTTAGATCCGGCAAAGCTGACCGAGCCCGGAATTCCTGGATCGTAAAGGCTGCTCGCCCTGGGCGAGCAGCCTTAGATCCACGCTGCTACATCCGGAATGAGGCAGCCAAGAAGAAAGACTGATTGCTGACGCCGTCAGTCTCCGGAGCGATTTGGTAGCCCAGTTCGGCTCCCCAAAAGGTCCCGAATTCCCAGCCCACAGCGCCGAAACCGCCAAGGCCCCACGTGTTGTCGAGGCCGTCGATGTCGTTGTTGTAGTAGCCGAGGGCAAGCTTGAAATACAGATTGCCCGACATGCCCTGCGACGCCGGAACGCCGAACCGGAAACCGTAGTGGATGCCATAAGCCGTCGTGTGGTCCGAGAACCAACCGCGCGCCCCAACGAACTGCATGGTCTGCTGACCGTAGTTCTTGCCCAGGTAATAGTCGAGCCCGAGCAGAAACCCGGTATCTTCGTCGTCGAGATCTCCGGAGAAAAACGCAGCGCCAACCGAGACCTCAAAAGGCTTCTGGACTTCCTGCTGCGCGGACGCGCACGCAGCCAAGCCTGCGCCCGCGATGATGGCGAAAATGGTCTTCTTCATGAAGACACCTCCTTGTACAGAGTCGCTTCGGGCCCTGCTTGACGACCCTTTGCCGTCGCAGGCCCGAATTCCTTGCGTGGACAAATTAG
>DASSBY010000147.1:0-9326 GCA_035698285.1 Fimbriimonadales bacterium
CAAGCCGGGCAGGACTCCGTGCACCTGCCGCACTCCATGCAGGCATCGAGCGACATTAGGTGCCAGCGCGAATAGTCGCGCGCCTCGCGCACGCCTATCTGGCCGGTAGACTCCACTTCCTCCATCGAAATGGGCTTGAGAGCGCCCATTTTTCTCCCGGGCTCCGCCCCTGCCGAAGAAAAAATCGCGTAGGCGATGTGGCGGATGCGCATTTGCGGAATAACCGCTATGAAGGCCGCCACAAGAATCGCGTGGGCCCACCAAATCATAACGTAGCCCGCCGGAGAGAACGTAGGCAGAGTTCCAGCCAAAAAATGCCCGATCGGCGCGGAAGTGTCGAACAATTTCGGATTGGCGCTCATCCGCGCGGCCTCGACCGTAAAGCCCGTTATCGTCAAAATCAAAAGAAAATAGAGCGCCAAAAAATCTGCCGGCGCCTGCGTCATGGACTTTGGTTTTGCGAAATACCGCCGTCCCAGCGCCCAGGAAACGCCGATGAGAAGGACGACCCCCATAATATCGAAAACAAATTCGTAGCCCAAATAATAGGCGCCCTTGTGGAATTTCCACGGAGAATATGTATTTATTCCGAGAAGCGTCGTCGCGATCGTCAGCGCCAGAAATCCGTAGAAAATCATAAGGTGCATCGGCGCACCGCTGCGCGTCCGCGAGGTTCGCACCTTTCGCTGTCCCAGAACAAATTTGACGACGCTGCCAACGTAGTCCGGCTTCCATCCGATGGGTTTACCGGTCCGCCACAGTCTTACGCGCCGCCAAACTTGCCACGCGAAGATGCCGACCGCGACAGCCATCATCAAATAAAACAGCGCTTTTTGCCAAGGCCCTTGGAAAAGGAACTCGCTTCGCGTCGGCACTTCCATGGCAGAAAGTTTGCCCCAAAGCTAAGCCGTCTTGTCGTAGTGCCCGCGCAAGATGCGGTCGTAATAGCCCTTCTTGACCCACTTTTCAAGCTGCTGGGCGCGATGGACGGGCTGCGGATGCGAGAACGACCAGCTCGACGTGAAGTACAGGATCACCTTCCCGAGCTGATCCATCGCCGGCGCTTCTTGGTACGCACGAGCCTGCTCCATGAACGCCGCGAGGTTCATTTCGGCCGCGAACCGCGTCGGTCCCGCCGTCATCGCGAGGTTGGCGAGCATGGACGTTTCGAAGTCCTGCGCGGCCAGCAGCCCCGCCCGATCGCAGCTTATTTCCGACTGCCGCATCCATTCGTAAAACGCAAACACTAGTCCGATGGCCGCAATGTCCCCGACCAGTGGCATGCGCCTGCCAAGCGCCTGCAGCAGGGGAACGATCAGCCGTCCCACCGTGTGATACAGCATGTGGCCGGACTTGATGTGCCCCAATTCATGCCCGATCAGATGGTAAAGCTGCTCGTCTGAAAGCGTATCGACGATGCTGCTGCGGAGGGTGATAAATGGCCGCTCCACCCCGCCGGCGAATGCGTTGGGGAAGGGGTTGTTGGTGAGGTAAAGCTCCGGCTCAGGCAGGTCGAGAATATTGCAAGATTCCTTGAAAATCTCATATATTGTTTGGAACTGCGACGGACCGCATCGCACCGAGGACGACATGTTCATGCAATAGAACCAGCGGTCGAGCCCCAACTCGTAGAACTTCTTGAGAACCGTCGGCAATAGCGGGACTTTTTCCAGCGCGGCAAGCGCGCGGCGATCGCCCTCCGTCGTGAAGGCGTTAGCTGGCAATCCGGCAAGTATCTTCCGCGCGGCCATTGCACTTCATACCGGCGCCGGCCTGCCCAGGTTGCGGGACACCTCGTTCTTCAAAATGAAGGCGAACATGGTCGCGCGAGATGTGTGATACACTGCCGCTATGCTGGCAGCTCTGGTCCTCGCAACCTCAGCTCCACCATCGAAAGTCGCTGCACGGCTTCCGCTCAGCAGCGTCGAGCAGAGGGTTCAGCTCTTCAATTACGTGAGCGGCCTCTGGGAAACGGTTTCGACGACGACGCCGGCCAGCACGGATTCCGTCGTCACGGTAAATACGACCGGAGACCCGAAGCGGTTCGTAAAAGAAGGCGGTAGAGAAGAAGTTCTTGCGCGAGTCGCGTGGTACCAAATCGGTGTGCCTATCACGCTTTCGTGGAAAGTCGAAATGGACCAGGTCAAATGGACCATCACGCATTCGTAACGCAATTTAAGGAGAAAAGCATGACAAAGTCTATGTTCAAGACAATCTTTTTTACGGCGTTCTCGGTGACGTTGGGCGTGCAGGCGTGGGCCCAGCCTTATGGCGAAGCTTTTGACGGAGGATGGCCGGATGGCAGAGCGTATCTCGAATCCGGCATAAACACCGCCATCGACGACGCGCGCATTTATGATAATTTTGAGTATAACGGGACACACCTGGTCGTTAGTTGGGTTTTCGGCCGTTTCCTCATCGACAAGCCGGCCGCGAGCCAGCTCTACTACGAGTTTCGGCAAAACGTAGGGCTGGGCAATGGAGGCGACCTGCTCGTATCGGGAACCGTGCCAGCGACTATGTTTGACACGGGGGTCATTGGCATCGGAGGACTTAAGGTGTGGTTGATTTATGGAGATATCCCGAGGCTGGACCTTGGTCATGGCGAGTACTGGTTCAGCGTCACGCCGGTCGGCGACGGGACGGGCAATTACTACCTGCCAACGACCGACGGGCACAGTGGCCAGGGCCAACCACTCGGCGACGGCAATACATTCTACGACAGCAAAACGTTCGGCGCCGACTTCGACCCGACGACCGACTGGCTCGGAGACGACACCTGGGACTTCTCGATGGGCTTCGGAAACAACGAAATCCCAGAGCCGGCCACGCTTTTCGCGATGCTGGGCGGCCTCGGACTAACTGCCGTGCTCAAGCGCCGGCGATGCTGAAGCTCAGATCGTTCCCGGTCCCGTAATGTGGAGGGAACGCGGCGCTGAAAAATGGACAGTTGTCGCGTAATTTTTCGACCAAGAGCCTGGGCTACACTCCCGGCATGGACTGCATTTTCTGCAAAATAGCCCGGAAAGAGCTGCCGGCCGAAATCGTTTACGAGGACGACGGCGTCATCGGCTTTCGCGACCTGAACCCGCAGGCGCCGACGCACGTCCTCGTTATCCCCAAGACCCACGTCGATAGTCTCGCCGCCGCGAACGACGCGAAAATGCTCGGCCGCCTATTGCTCGCCGCAGCGGAAGTCGCCCGCCGCGAGAATTTGGAAAGCGGCGGCTACCGCGTAATTCTCAACAATGGGCAGGGAGCCGGCCAGTCGGTATTCCACCTACACGCCCACGTGCTTGGCGGCAGGGGATTCGCTTGGCCCCCCGGCTAGTTCAGACCGACCGCGGATCCGTGAGCTTGCCCCTTAACGCGGTCGCAGCGGCGGTCGCGGGCGAGACTAAGTGCGTACGCGAACCGGGCCCTTGCCTTCCCTCGTAGGGCCGGTTGCTCGTACTCGCGCTCCGCTGCTTTGGCCGAAGAATGTCGCCGTTCATGCCGAGGCACATGCTGCAGCCCGCGTGATGCCATTCGAAGCCGGCTTCCACAAAAATCTTGTCTAGCCCCTCCGCGATCGCGGCCATGCGCACCGCCTCGCTCCCGGGAACGACCATCGCACGAATGCCCGGCGCAACGTGGCGACCCTGAACGACTCTGGCCGCTTCGCGCAGATCCTCGATGCGGCTATTCGTGCAGCTGCCGATGAATACCGTGTTGATTTCCAACTCGGCCATCCGCGCTCCCGGCGTAAGGCCCATGTACATGAGCGCGCGCTCCTCGGTCGCATCCTTCGGCTCCGGCACAGCTTCCCCGATGCCAACCGTCATGGCCGGCGTCGTGCCCCACGAAACTTGCGGCTCCAAAGTATTCGCGTCGAGCGAGACGGTCTCATCGAACTGCGCGCCCTCATCCGTCGGGAGCAAACGCCATTGTGCGACCAGCCGATCGAACTCAGCGCCTCTCGGCGCGAATGGCCGATCTCCGGAAGCGATGTATTCGAACGTTGTTTCGTCCGGCGCTACCATCCCCGCGCGCGCCCCCATTTCGATACTCATATTGCAGATCGTCATCCGCCCGCTCATTGGAAGGGCCCTTATGGCGTCCCCGCGATATTCGACAACATGCCCTGCCCCGCTGGATGCGCCGATCTTTCGGATGACCGCGAGGATAATATCCTTCGCCGAAACCCCGTTCGACAGCTTGCCCGAAACCTCGACAGCCATCGTCTTCGGCTTCGACGGCGCGCGCAGCGTCTGCGTCGCGAGAACATGTTCGACCTCGGTGGTGCCGATGCCGAATGCGAGCGCGCCGAAAGCGCCGTGCGTGCTCGTATGGCTATCGCCGCAAACAATGGTTAATCCGGGCAGCGTGAGGCCAAGCTGGGGCCCGATGATGTGGACGATGCCTTGGTTCTCGTCGAGATAACCCCACAGCGGAATCCCGAACTCGGCGCAGTTGCGAGAAAGCGTCTCGATCTGGGCGCCGCTTAACGTCGTCTGATCAACGGGGCGGCCGTCGGTAGGAACGTTGTGGTCGACGGTCGCGAACGTCAGGTCCGGGCGGCGCACCTTCCGACCATGCTGGCGAAGGCCGTCGAAGGCCTGCGGCGAGGTGACTTCGTGGACGAGATGCCGGTCGATGTAGAGCAGAACCGCCCCCTCGGGAAGCTCCGCAACAACGTGGGCTCCCCAAACCTTCTCGAAAAGCGTTTTGGGCATCTATCAAAGAGTTTACCGGCGAGCAGCCGTTTTGTGACAAACTCTGGTCGAAACCCGTCCAATGAGTTATAATCCTTGGAAAGGAGATTACGGAAAGCATGCTTATCGGTGTTCTCGCAGCAAGTATCGGGGTAGTCGCTTATACTCCACCCGCCAACTTTACGCCCGAAGACGTACGCTCGCCGGGCTATGCCTTAGTGTTTACCGACTCCGCCGGCGGTAGCTTCGAAGTTTTCTATAAGGCCCCGGGCAAGTCTTGGGACGACGTACCCGACGCGCAACAGGCGGTCCGCACCCACCCGCTCAACCCCTGGCTCGTGTTCCACCTCTATCGCAAGGACATGGATGTTTCATTGAAAGTGAAAGATTCCAAGGATCCCTCCTTGGACCGGACCAATCCCTGCGACTTCGCGGACTACTTCGAAGCCGACGAGTTCGGCGATGTGCAGGCGAACAACTTCGGACTGCACGACATATACTAAGTTATGAAGTTAGGGTTTTTCGCACTGGCCTTGTGCCTGCTTGCCTCATGCGCTCGAGATACGGGCATCTCCAAGAACGGCATCGCATGGCATGAGGGCGACTTTCAGTCGGCGCTGAACGAGGCGCGTCAGAAGCAGACACTCGTCATGGTCGACTTTTACGCCGACTGGTGAGGGTACTGCAAGAAGCTGGACAAGGAAACGTACACGGACGAGTCCGTAATCCAGCGGTCGAGACAGTTCGTCCCGATCAAAATCAACGGTGAGAAGGGAGAAGGTCCCTCGCTCATGACTAAGTACGGCGTCGGCGGCTTCCCCGAGATACTTTTCATCGATCCCGATGGAAACGTCAAATCGAAGATGGTCGGCTATCTGCCGCCAAACGATTTCGCCGAAGGTATGGACAAGGCCCGGCCCTCCACATAAAAAACGCCTCGCGGGCATCAGCCCCCGAGGCAAAATCGAAAGTTGAACCGGCCTCCTAGGAGACTTCTTTGCACTTGGCGGCTTTGTAGTCCGCCTCGCTCACGAACTTGAACAGCTTGGAGCCGTTGTGATTCGCGATAAGAGCGTATCGGGTCTGCGTTCCGTTTTTGGTCTTGCGAACCATCTTCTTCTTCTGCATGTCCGATTCCGGAACTTCGACGTGGCTTCTTGTCTTCAGATTGTAGAACTTCATTCTTTTTCCTCCCTGAGTCCCGGATTGCTCGGGTACTCGTAGGTTCAAACGACTATGGATTGTATCACGGATTCAGACGGTTCATGCAACGTATTTGAACCTGACCAAACCGATTTCGACCTGCCTGGACCCCAAATCTGCCATGAAGTAGCCCTTCATTGCCTATTCAGACGGTCCCAGCCTATCGAACTTACCCCAGTTCTTGCGTCGTTTTGCGCCGTTTTCGAACCTATCCTTTGACGGCCCCGGCCATCATCGTCTCCTGGATCTTGTCTTTGTAGATCCAGTAGACCACCAGGACGGGCGCCATCACGATGACGAGGCCAGCGAACAAGGCCCCCCAATCACTCTGGTAATGCTGGGTCATGACCAGATTGGCAATCCCTAGAGGCAGCGTGCGATTTTGCTCGCTATTCACGAGCACCAGCGCCAGGCTGTATTCGTTCCATAGCCCGATCGCGTCGAAGATGCCGACCACGACGAGGCCCGGCTTCGCGAGGGGCAGCATGACGCGCCAGAAGGTGCCTGAATGGCTGCACCCATCGATCATCGCCGCCTCGGCAAGCTCCCCGGGTAGCGTTTGAAAGAACCCGGTCAGCACAAAGATCGTAAACGAGAGCGAATAGGCGACATAGGCGAGGATGAGGCCGGTCTTGGTGTCGAGCAGTCCCAAGTCCTTAAGCAAAAAGAAGAGCGGGACGATAATAAGAAAATTTGGGAACATCATGCCGCCCAAGAACGAGCCAAAAAGGAGTCTGGATCCGCGGAAAGGGTATCGCGCAAAAACGTAGGCAGCCATGGCGCCGATGGGCAAAAGTGCGGCTATCGTGATCGCTGTGACGGTCAGGCTGTTTGCAAAATACTTTCCGATGCCGGCCTGCTCCCAAGCGTGCGCATAATTCTGCCACTGCGGATGCGCCGGCAGCGCCCACGGCGATCCGAAGATCTCCGAACCGGTCTTCAGGGACGTCGCGACCACCCAAAGGAGCGGCGCGATGACGGTGAAGGCAAATATCGCCAGGCCCAAAACGGCGAGTACACGTTTCATGCCCTCGCCTCCTGTGGGTCCTTGCGCGTTACAAAGAGCACGGATAGACTCAGCGCCATTGCGACGACGAACGACGCCGCCGCGACGGCCGTGGCATAGCCAAACTCGTTGTTCTTGAACGCCTGCTCATAAAGGTAGGTAAGGGAAACTTCGGTGTGCCGATCCGGACCGCCCTGCGTCATGAGAAAAACGAGCGCAAAAATGTTCATGACGTTGATCACGATATAGACAAAAGCGACGCGCCTAACCGACCAAAGCATCGGCCAAGAAACATTCCAAAACTTGTGAATACCGGCTGATCCATCGAGATTGGCCGCCTCGGTAATCTCCGAAGGAATTCCTTTGAGCCCTGCCGCAAAGAGCATGATATAAAAGCCGAGCGCGCACCAAATAAAAGCAAAACCGACCGCGGGCAACGCCGTCCCGGGATCCCCCAGCCATGGACGCGCCAGCGTTTCCAAGCCAATGGCTTTCAAACCGCTCGTTACGAGGCCGTAAGAAGGATTGAGAAGAAACATCCACAAAATCGCCACCACGACCATCGAGATTACTTGGGGGAAAAGGTAGACGGCACGCAGCGCTTTGGCCGCACGTCCGGCGCCCTGCATTGCATGAGCGATCGCTAATCCAAGAATTATCAACGCCAGCCCGCAAGCTACAAGCAGCCAAACGTTATGGCTCACAGCTCGCCAAAATACGGAATCTCCCGAAAGTTCGCCATAGTTTTGAAGACCCACGAAGGTCTTATTCGGAGACAACCCTCGCCATCTAAACAAGGAGAGCCAAAAGGCCTGCGCGAGCGGCCAAATGACGAAGACCGCGTAAAGAATTACGGCCGGTGCGAGAAACGAAATAATAAACCGGTTGCGCTCACCCCGCTTCATTTCCGGCTCAAAGCTTATGCTTAGGAATCGAGTCGTCGTTGCGTGTCTTTTCGGCGGCAGCCTCTACGCGGTCGCAAAAGGCTTGCGGTGAAAGCTCGCCTGCCAGCATCGAAGTTAGCGCATTCTGCATTTCGGTGTCGAACGCTGGATACCAATTCCGATACTGAATCGCCCAGACGTCTTTGCTGGCCTTGAAAATGGCTGCCGGCTCGACAAGCACATCAGGCAGCTTTGCTTGATCGCTCCCTTTAATTGCGACTAAAGTTCCCTTCTGTTCGATAAACTGCTTGGCCTTATCCAACGATGTCATATATTTGTAAAACGCGATCGCCGCCGCCGGATTCTTGCCTTTAACAGGCACCATCCACGGTTCGATCCCGATGATAACCGACGTAGGATCGCCCTTGCCGTTCGCTGCGACGGGCGGAAGCATGTATTTCATATGCGCGTTTGGCGGCATAACGTTTTTCATTTCGCTATATAGCCAAGTTCCGCAGGGGATCATGGCCGCCTTGCCTTGCAGAAATTCCTCTTGCGACTCGGTGTGGCTCATCGCCGACGCGCCGGATTGAAAATAGCCGCGCTTGTTCAATTCATCGATCATTTTGACCGCTTCCAAAATCGCCGGCGATTTCCATGCGCCGGGCTCTAGGTTTTGCGCGGCTGTAATCGCCTCCGGCCCGCCCACGCTCATCGCAAACGGCAGCAGCATTCCGTCGATCATGTAGTACGGATATTTGCCCTGGTACGTGATCGGCGCAATTCCTTTGGCCTTGATTTTGGCGCAAAGAGCGAGCAATTCATCAAAAGTCTTCGGAGCGGTCCAACCATTTTTCGCGAAGACGACGGGGTCATACCACCATCCCATCACGTTGAAAAAATAGGGCAAAACATACTGCTTGCCTTCGAGCTTTCCGAGGGCGAGGAGCGACGGCTCGAACGTCTCGGCCCAAGTCCCACCCCCTTGATCCGGCTTCGAGGCGAGCGCGTCGTCCAATTCCATCAGCTGCCCTTCCTCAGCGAGGGCCCAGTGGTCCATTCCCCAGCCCGGATAGCAAAGATCGGGCGGATTCCCGCCAATAAATCGTGGGCGAAGTTGTTCCCAAATGCGCGGGTTTCCCTCGACCGTGATCTTAAGCTCCGGATGCTTTGCTTCGAACTCCTTGGCCGCGGTTTGGTAAAAGTCGATTCCATATCCGCCCTGGAATGCGGCGACATCGAGCGTTCCGGTTATCGGACCATCGATCGAGTTCGTGCCAGACGAGCCGCCACCGGAGCAACCAGCCAGCAAAACGGCAGCAGCGCAAAGAAGCAGCAGGGACCGGAACATGGCACCATGATACTGCCCAGGGTCGCTTCCACGCACCGCGAGACCGGCTAAGTTATGCCCTAGGAAATCGTGGCCGCGATCGCCTCTCAGTCCGCCTCGGTGGCGCCTCCAGGGCCCTTGCGACCCATCCCATCTGCCCGCCTGCTCGCTAGGCACGAAACGAAGTCGCCAACGGCCTGCGAATTCGA
>DASSBY010000148.1:0-31410 GCA_035698285.1 Fimbriimonadales bacterium
CACGGGCCGCCATAGCAGCAGCCGTTCAGGAAGCATCCGATCCTTCCGAACCCATGCATGATAAGCGCCGGAGCTGCGAGCAGATCGAGCGTATTAGCGAGCGAAACCTTGGACCTTGCCGCCCAAATCCAAGCCGCGATCAGGCCGAAAAGAATGCCGCCGTAGCTCGTCATCCCCCCTTCGGTGACTTTGATTATTTCGGACGGGTTTTTTGCGTAATATCCCCACTCTTGGACAACCCAGCCAACCCTGGCCCCGACGACGCCCGTAAGCAATCCGATAATGGCGAGGTTCGAGAGTTTGTCTCGCGAAATGCCGAACTTCTCGGCGCGCCTCGAGGCAATCCAATAGCCCACGAGGAAGCCGATGATCAGCATCACGCCGAAGCTGCGAATGGGGAACGGGCCGACGCGAAAGAGTTCAGGATGCATCCGTAAGAATCCTAACAATGTTAGCGCAACCGCCATATCCAACGCCGCTTCTCAGCGAAAAGCCTGAGCGATGCCGAACTGGAGTTCAGCGCTACTTGTAGCGCCGACGTCCACGTCGGCATTCGAATTCCCGCGACCCGCTTGACTCCATCCCAGCCCGTGCGCCATAATTAGCACTCAGAAGCCGCGAGTGCTGACACTTGCGGCCCAATACCCACAAAAGGAGAACAATAAGGATTCGATGAAACTTAGACCTCTTAGTGACAAAGTCGTCGTCGAACCGCTCGAGCAGGAAGAGAAATCTGCGGGCGGTCTTTATCTGCCGGACTCTGCGAAGAAAAAGCCGCAGCAGGGCAAAATCGTCGCCGTCGGCGATGGCAAAGTTTTGGACGATGGCAAGCGCGCTCCGCTAACCGTAAAGGTCGGCGATACCGTGCTATTTTCGAAATACGGCGGCAACGAAGTGCAAATCGACGGTGTCGATTACACCATTCTGGATGAAGACCAGATTTACGCAATCATCAATTAGGAGAAACGCAAACAAATGGCAGCAAAACAGCTTTTATACGATGAAAACGCCCGAAGAGCGCTTGAGCGGGGCGTGAATAAAGTCGCCAACGCCGTCAAGGTAACGCTTGGTCCGAAAGGACGCAACGTCGTCCTCGACAAGAAGTGGGGCAGCCCCACAATTACAAAAGACGGCGTTACCGTGGCCAAGGAAATCGAGCT
This sequence comes from Fimbriimonadales bacterium, assembly GCA_035698285.1. Classification (GTDB taxonomy): domain Bacteria; phylum Armatimonadota; class Fimbriimonadia; order Fimbriimonadales; family ATM1; genus JACDEQ01. The sequence goes on from DASSBY010000148.1 coordinate 1,161, forward strand.
CGAAGACCCGTATGAAAATATGGGCGCGCAGCTTTGCAAAGAAGTTGCAAGCAAGACGAACGACGTAGCAGGCGACGGCACCACGACGGCCACGATCCTCGCCCAAGCGATGGTCACCGAGGGCCTTCGCTACGTCGCGGCAGGCGGCAATCCGATCGCCCTTAAACGCGGCATCGACAAGGCCGTCGAGCAGGTCGTCGCCGACATCAAAAAAACCAGCACGAAGGTCAGCACGAAAGAGCAGACCAATTTCGTCGCCAGCATCGCGGGCAACGATCCTGAGGTCGGCGAGCACATGGCCGAGGCTTTTGAGAAAGCCGGGCGCGACGGCGTCATCACGATCGAAGAAAGCAAGGGCCGCGACACGACGCTCGAAATCGTGGAAGGTATGCAGTTCGACCGCGGCTACATTTCGCCGTACTTCGTTACCGATCCCGAGCGCATGGAAGCCGTCATCGAGAACCCTCTGATCCTCATCCACGAGAAAAAGATCAGCAGCGCCCAGGACTTCCTTCCGTTCCTCGAAAAGGCAGCGACCTCGCGCCGACCGCTTATCGTTATCGCCGAGGACATCGAAGGCGACGCGCTTGCGACGCTCGTTCTCAATAAGATCCGTGGCGTGCTTCAAGTCGCCGCCGTCAAAGCTCCGGGATTCGGCGACCGCCGGAAAGCCATGCTCGAAGACCTCGCGATCTTAACCAAGGGCAGCTTCATAAGCGAGGACCTCGGCACGAAGCTTGAAAACGTGTCGATCGATATGCTCGGAACTGCGAAGAAGGTCGTCATTACCAAGGAAGACACGACGATCATCCAGGGCGCGGGCAGCAAGGAAGAAGTCCTCGGCCGAATAAACGTGATCAAGAAGCAGATCGAGACGACCGACAGCAATTACGACAAAGAGAAGCTGCAGGAGCGCCTCGCGAAGCTCTCCGGCGGCGTGGCCGTGATCAAAGTCGGCGCTTCCACCGAGACCGAGCTCAAAGAGAAGAAGCACCGCTACGAAGACGCCCGCGAGGCAACCCGTGCGGCAATCGAAGAGGGCATAGTCGCTGGCGGCGGCGTCACGCTTCTCGCTGTGGCGAACAGCCTGAAGGATGTCAAGAGCGAAGACCCCGATCAGTCGATGGGCATCAAGATCGTCGGCCGAGCCTTGGAGGCTCCGCTCCGGATCATCGCCGAGAACGCTGGCCTTGAAGGCAGCGTCCTCGTAGAGCAGGTTCGCGGCTCGAAGAAGGGCTACGGCCTCGACGCACGCACCGGCGACATAGTCGACATGGTGAAGACGGGCATCGTCGACCCTGCAAAGGTCACACGCTCGGCCGTCCAGAACGCCGCCTCGATCGCCGGTCTGGTTCTCACGACCGAAGCCCTCGTCGTCGAGAAGCCGGAGCCCAAGAAGCCTATGCCCGCCGGCGCCCCCGGAATGGGTGGCGGCATGGGAGACATGGACTTCTAAAGCCAGGAAAGAGCCCGCTGGATTTCGGTCCGGCGGGCTTTGTTTACAATCCCTTCAACCCCGATTCGCGGCGACGGATTCAGAAGTGAACCTCTAAATCTCCCCAGCAAGTCTGCAGATAGTCAAGCTGGCCTGCATGGCCGAGGAGGTGGTTCGCGGGGATCGTCATGAAAAAGAGAAAGGGCGTTGGGCCGATCGGAGTGTCGATAACCGAACCGATCCGCTCCGCTGTCACGCCGTCGAGCGCCGCGAGCGTTTCCGCGATGCCAGCGCGCAGCATGGCCTCCGCATCGTCCACCGTCGAGATTTGCTCCATCCTCGCCTCGATCGGGCCGAGAAACGCTTCCACGCTCGGAGGAAAAACTCCTTCCCGCAGGACCGAAGCAAATGCCCCGCTATACGCCGCGCAGTGCGACGCGATCTGAATCGCGCTTTTGGCGGTCGGCGCCGGGCTCCACGTCAACTTGTCCTTGGGGACGAAGCTGAGAATATGAAGAAAACTCTCCATCCCCTGCGTCGCAACCCTCCGGCAGCGCTCGACGATATCTTCCTTCATCTCTACGTCTTCTCTCAAATCTTAGCGGCGCTGTTTGCGCTTAAGCACTTCCGCCATCGAAATCTCGACCGTCCGGTTTTCACCGGGCTTGACGTCGAGTTTCTTCGCAACCCACCAAATCTTGCCCCGTTCTCTTGAGACCCAGACGGTGACCGGCCCCGGGAGCGTTTCGCGCGTAATGGTCGTCGAACCGGAGCTGTAGTCCAACTGCTGCCCTCCCAAATCTGTTTCGCCAGCATGAATCCATGCCGTCCAGCCGTCGAATTCGGCGGCCGTCCCCTTGAAGGTCGCGGTTACCCGTGCCGTTCGAATAATTTTGAAGTCGCAAGTGGTCTTCGGCTCTCTCGTAAGAACCGACGCGCTCGTCTCAAATTCGCTGGTTGAAATCAATTCCCCGGGCCCGCTTCCAACGCGCGATTCAACGGCGGTGCCTTCCGGGCCGAACGCAAAAAGGCTGAAAGTGCAGTTAGGCAGCTTGGAAAAACGGTAATTTCCACCCGAATCCGATTTTTGAAGGTCCAGTCTCGTCCCGGGATAGCCGCCCATATGGCCGAATCCGGTATCACTTAGAACCACTTCAATTCCGGAGATTGGCTTGCCCTCGGCGTCTGTCACTTTGCCTGAAATCTCCCGGTCGTCGGCGAGAATGACGTGGGCGGTTCTGCCTGCATAGACAGCGCCGTCGAACTTGATGACATCGAGCGATGCGCCGCTTGGGTTGTTCTCGCCGACGAACGGATCAAACCGAGGCCCAAATTTCATGACGACCATCATCGGCTTGCGCAGCGGGACATGCGGAATAGAAACGTTGCCGGCTTTGTCCGTGATCCCATGGAACGGCCCGTCCGGGATGTACCATTGAACGCCGAAGGGCCGCACCGCTTTCGTAGAATTGGTTGAATCCAGCCAAACTTCATGCGCGGAGATCGGATGGTTGTGCGCATCCGTCAGATGAATCTTAACTGTTCCAGTTTGAATTGCGAAAATTGCGCAAAGGGCGATCATACTGCGTCGAAGTTACCATAAGGAATGTTCACGCAAAGCGAGTCTTACGAGCGATTCATGGGCCGTTGGAGCCGAGTCCTGGCGAAGGCGCTCCTCGATTTCGCGAAAATCGAGGAAGGAATGAGCGTTTTGGACGTTGGCTGCGGCACCGGCGCCGTCAGTTCCGAGGCAGGAAGGCGGATCGGCAACGGATCGGTGGTCGGAGTGGACCCCTCGGCCGAATACATCGCCGGCGCTCGTCTGAGCGCAAATTGTAATTGCAGTTTCGAAGTCGGCGACGGCCAAAGGCTGCCATTTCCAAGCGCAAGCTTCGACGCTGCGATTTCGATGCTTGCACTCAACTTCATGCCCGATGCCGATGCCGCGGCGCGCGAAATGGCCCGGGTGACGCGGCCAGGCGGCCTCGTCGCGGCGGCGGTGTGGGATTACGGCGGCGGGATGCAGATGCTGCGAACGTTTTGGGACGCCGTCGTCGAAATCGACCCCCAAGCCGAAGCCCTCGACGAAAAACACCTTCCGCTTTGCTCCGAAGGCGACCTTGGCCGCCTCTTCAAAGAGGCCGGCATAGCCGAGGTCGAATCTCGGCCAATCGTAATCGAAACGCGCTTCGCCTCGTTCGAAGACTATTGGGAGCCCTTCGGCGAAGGGCAGGGCCCCGCCGGCGCGTATCTCGCTTCGCTCACTCTAGACCAGCGCCGCGGATTGCGCGACAATATCGAAGACAGGCTAACCACAAATTCAGCCGGTGAAATCGAGCTAACGGCGCGCGCCTGGACTGCCAGGGGTTCAATAGCTAGTTAGATGAATCAACTCGACCGCTTGCGCCCGATATGCCTCGCCCTTCCCGACGTCATCGAAAAACTAAGCCATGGCGAACCCGCATGGTTCGTACGCGGACGCCTCTTCGCAATGTTCGCGGACGAGCATCACGACAATCGGATCGCCGTCTGGTGCTCCGCGCCGGAAGGCATGCAGCAGACGATGATCGCCGGCGACCCCGAGCATTACTTTCGTCCGCCCTACGTCGGTCCCAGCGGATGGATCGGCGTCTACCTCGATGTTCCGCTGGACTGGAGCGCAGTCGCGGACGCAATCGCCGAGGCGCATAGGACCGTTTTGGCGAAAGTTCAGGAGCGGTCCAAAAAGAAGCGGCGCTAACGGTGCTACCATCGAGCATGTCCTTCCTCGATACCCAATCCCAAGCGTGGGATTCCGCCCATTGGGAATTTTCTTTAGTCTTCGAAGACTTCGCCGACGAAGATCTCTGGCGTCGCGCCGACCCACAACTTCTGAGCGTGGGCGAACTCGTCGCTCACGTGGTTTATTCGCAAATAACGTATGCCAATCAGCTCGGAGGGCAGATCTCGTCGCCGCTATCCTATAAGAACGCGCGCTATTATCTGACGACGGTCGACAATCCGGTGGAATCTACACTCGGAGTTGAAGAGGTCATCCAAGAACTGGACCGCGTCCAAAAGGCCGTGAAAGAAATATTCATGAGCGTCGATAAGGGCCGGGACGACGCCCTACCGTTCCGAGGTCCGGGCCGCACGTTCGGCGAATTCGCAGACTACATGCTTTTCCACGTCGCTTACCACACTGGCCAGGCCTTCTCTGTGCGCCATCTCATGGGGCATAAGACAAACGACAATTAGCGGCGGGTAACGTTCCCTGCATGCAAAGACTCATCGGGGCCCATATGCCAACCGGCGGAGGTGGCGTGCCCAAGGCAATCCGTGGGGGAAAGGAGATTGGGTGCGAGGCGATCCAGGTCTTCACGACGAGCCCCCGCAACTGGGCATCGAAACCGGCCGACCCCGAAACGGTGCGGGACACCGAAAAGGCGATGAAGGAGACGGGCATCACCTTCGTTAACTCCCATGACACATACCTGGTGAACTTGTGCGCTCCCGACGAAAAAACTCGCGAACTCTCGATAAGAACCCTAACTAACGAGCTAAACCGGTGCGCGCAGCTTGGAATTCCCTACGCCGTCTCCCATATCGGCGCGTTGAAAGGGCAGTCGGAGCGTGACGCGATGGTCATCCTCGTCGCGTCCATCGCGCAGGTTCTCGCAGAGTCCGATCCGAAGGCGTCCATCGCGATGGAGACCACGGCGGGCCAGGGCTCTTCACTCGGATATAAATTTGAACACTGGGCCATGGTCATCGAAGCGCACGGCGCCGATCCGCGGCTGGTCATTTGCATGGATACCTGCCACCTCTTTGCGGCCGGATATCCTATTCATCAGCGCGAAGGCTACGAAAAGACGATGGAAGACTTCGGCAGCATTCTTGGATTCGACCGCCTAAAGATAATCCACGCAAACGACTCCAAAAAGCCGTTCGCGTCGCGTTTGGATCGCCACGAGCATATCGGCGAAGGGCTGATCGGGCTAGAGCCATTCCGCTGGTTCATCAACGACAAGCGCACCATGCATGCCCCGATGATTCTCGAAACAAACGAGCCGGAAACGATGCATCAGGTAAACATAGATCGACTAAAATCACTGCGAGAGACTTGACATGCCCGAAGAAAGTTCCGACAAACCCCTAAGCGTTTACGACCTCATTTCTTTCTCGCTCGACCAGTTCGCCCAAGTCGCCTGGCAGAAAATGGGCCTCCGCCCGGACCCTATGACCGGCAAGGAGGACGTCGACCTCGAGCAAGCCAAGGTGGCCATCGACATGGCGAGCCGGCTCGGCGAGGTCTTAGACCCCCAGTTGGACGACGAAGATCGCCGGAAAATCCAAGGCATTTTGAGCGACTTGCGGATCAATTTCGTTCGGAGGACCGGCTCATGAGGTGCTCCGACTGCCCGCGATTCGACGGAAAAATCCAATTCTGCAAAGACGGCAAACTCAACCCCGCGACGCGTCAGCAAGCCATCGACGTAGCTCAGCAGCTCGGCCCGCGATCAATTTGCATGATGAATGAGTTCCGCGAAACCATCGTGGACGTATGGCAGGGAAATCGCATCGAAGGCGTCCCCACCCGCCGCTCCCCCTTCCCCCGCCGCAATAAATGGGACCATCTGAACCGAGATCGCTAATGTCAGTCTCGCCCAAAGATAATGCGGCATATGCCTATTCCTTGCGCGCCAAGCCTTCGATAACCTCGAACAGCGCAGGTGTCGCCTCGCCCGCACGGCCCGCATTTTCAAGCGCAGCGAATAGCTGGTGCGTCAGCGCCGTCCCCGGTAGGCTCACGCCGATCTCGCGTGCCGCCGCAAGCGCATACGCAAGGTCCTTCTGCTGCAGCTCTACGGCGAAGCCGGGCGACCAGTCGCGCGCCAAGACCTTCGGCCCGTAGTTCGTCATCGACCAACTTCCGCCCGCGCCAGAGCCGATCAGCTCGATGGATTCCGCCAATTCCAACCCTGCCTTCTCGGCAAAAACAAGGCATTCGCTCATGCCTAAAACGCAGAGAGCGACGCTGATTTGGTTCGCCATCTTCATCATCTGGCCGCTGCCGGTTGGCCCGACGCGGCAGACGTTCTTGCTGTAGCAGCAGAGCATTTCCTTGGCGTCGTCGAAATCCTCCTGGCTCCCCCCGCAGAAAATCGTGAGAGTTCCGTCGACCGCTCCCTTTTCGCCCCCGGTAAGGGGAGCGTCCATGAACCGAAAGCCGCAGTCCCTTAGTTCCTCGCCGATCTGCTTCGCAACGGACGGCGCGATCGTCGAATGGTCGATAAAGAGCGTCCCCTTTTGAGCGCTCGGCTTCATCGCCTGTACGACCTCCACGACGTCCTCACTTCGCGATACGCAAATCCCAATTTGCGAGCATTCCGAGGCCAACTCGCGAATCGAGCCCGCCAACCTTGCGCCGGCCGCCCCAAGGGCCTCGGCCTTCGACGGCGTGCGATTCCAAACTACGACTTCCCACCCGGACTCGACAAGGTGGCGAGCCATGGGAGCGCCCATAACGCCGAGACCGACGAAGCCAACGGTCTTAGATAGGGGCAACGGCGATACCGTCGATCTCTACAAGGGCGTCTTTCGGCAGTCTCGAAACCTGGACCGTGGCGCGAGCGGGTGGCTCGGAACCGACCATCTCCGAGTAAATATCGTTTACGATGGCGAAGTCGCCGAGGTCTTTGAGATAAATGGTCGTCTTGACCAGATCGCTCGCGGTCAGGCCCGCGGCATCGAGAATGCAACGGAGATTGAGAATCGCCTGCCTCGTCTGCGCTTCGATCGTGTCTCCCGCCATAGAGCCGTCGGTGGTCATGCCGATCTGCCCGCTCACGAACAGGAACTTGCCTTGAGCGAAAATTGCCTGGCTATAGGGGCCGATGGCCGCCGGAGCCCTGCTGGTGCTTATTACGTGTCTTTCCATGTTTCCCCTCAAAATGATTGTACATTCGCCGCGTGCGCGGGCATTCCCTGCCTAGTAAGGAAGTCCCGGAAAGAATTTTCGGGTCAGCGATGCCAAGTCGACCTTCCAGATCCCGTCTTTCTTCACAAGTGGCACTTCGAAAGAGTCGGTTTGATGCGGCTCGGGGCCGAGAAACTCGGTGAAGTTCATTCGAACGACCGCCTCATCCGGCGTTGGCTGGCGAAGCCCCTCATACGACCACAGGAAAACGTAGTTCTTGGCGAGATGGTTGACGCAAAGGTCCCACTGCTCCCGGATCGGTGCATGGGGATGCTCGAGATAGCTCATTTCCGTCAGCGTGTCGACGTCGTGCGAGGCAAGCGCCTGCATAAACTTGCGCATCGCATCGTCCGGGGACGGCTGCAGCAGGACGAGGAGCAGTACCAATGCTGCCAGGCCGAAAAGGCCGAGCACGATCAGCAAGTTTATGCGGGCAGCGCCGCGCCGTTCGACCATTTGCATAATTAGCTAGTTGGCATCGGGAGGCCGAGCCCGCGCAGATCCAGAAGCCATTGGCGGCCGACCCGCCGCAGCGATATGATTAGCGGCAGTTCTTGTCCGTCCGGCGACCTAAAAATGATGCCGGCCCTGGCTAGCGAACCGGATCGCCTCACGTCGACGATTTGATAGCGCGCGCCCGATTGGAAAAAGCCGCTGAAGACGCTGGACCACTTATAAAACTCCGCCTCGGGCCCCACAACCAAGTTCGCCGCAGCTCTAGCATCGCGTCTTTGGATCGCCAGAAAATACCGGTGAATCGTTCCCTCCGGGCCCTTCAGTTCGCTTTGCGAAAAAATGCCCAAGGTTAGCGCCGCCAGAACAACTGAGGCGAAGAGGCCCCTGGCTGGCGAATAACCTTGCGGCATTTCCGAAGGATACCTAACGGCGGTCCCGCAGGTCGGAAACCGAACCCACGCCCTCCCGGTCCATCACGGCAAGGAGTTCGCCCAGGATGTCCGGCGCCGCAGTTGGGCCGCGATAGACAAAGCTGGTGTAGATCTGGCAGACGGTGGCCCCGGCGCGGAGCCTTCGATACAGATCCTCACCCGTGAATATTCCGCCGACGCCGATAATTTCCAATTTGCCTGCGACCGCAGCGATGATGCCGCACACTTCTTCTGCTCGCCTGCGCAGTGGCGCTCCGGAAAGCCCGCCTTCCTCTTTTGCTTCGATTGGCCGGCTTAGCGTTGTATTGGTCGCGATTATTCCATCTACGCTTTCCGAGGCCGCCCACCTTGCAGCCTCGCCAATTTCCTCGTCGGTTTGGTCGGGACTCAGCTTGACAAATATTCTCTTGCTCGCCGATGTTTTTCGAAGCGCGTCGACAATCTTTTTGAGCGGATCCAGCTTTTGAAGCGAACGAAGGCCAGGCGTATTGGGCGAACTTACGTTTATCGCAACATAATCGCCAAAATCCGCGAGTACGTCGAACGCTTTTCGATAATCTTCGGCAGCGGCGTCGAGCGGGGTGGCGCGCCCCTTTCCGATGTTGACTCCAATGGGAGATCTCACGTCCGCACCTTCGAGATTTCTTGCTACGGCTCTAGACCCTAGATTATTAAATCCGAGCCTATTGACAAGCGCTTTCTCGCTCGCATAACGAAACATTCGAGGTTTGGGATTACCCGCCTGCGGCTCCGGCGTAACCGTACCGATTTCAGCGAATCCGAACCCGAGTTCCTGCCACCGGTCTGCTGCGACGCCGTTTTTGTCCAAGCCCGCGGCAAGGCCCAGTGGATTCGCAAGCTCGCGCCCGAAGGCCGTGCACCGCAGCCTCTCGCTCGTCATGATTTTTGGGCGTACAAATCCCGACGCGATCGCCCAAATACCCAGGTTATGAGCCGTTTCGGCATCGAACCGAAAGAGCGCCCGCCGCAGCAGCCTGTCGTAAATTATAGATAAGCCCCCGCGGCGCCCAGGTTATTCGCGACAACGTTATCACAGCCGTCGGCGTCGCAAATATTTGATTCCACGTTTCTGTTGATTGTATTAGCTCTAATCTCCGTGCGATCGGCCATAAACAAGTCGATTCCAACGCGATTGTCTTGGATATCGTTTTCTACGATTTTGTTGTCATGCGGCCGGACTGCCGTCCGTTGCGCATTCCGAATGCCGTGATCTTGGTTCGAAGCGATCCTGATCCCTTTACCATTCGAGTGGAAGTCATTTTTTCGAATGAGCCAGTCGCAGCACGTTGCGCGGTCCGGCACTGTGGCGCCGAAGGGCCCCTGCTCACGGCTCCAAAGTAGGATGCCGTGGCCGTTCGCTTGAAATTTATTATTTTCGGCGACGAATCCGGTTCCGTTTTCGACCGCAATTCCCGCCTGCCGATTCCACAATATCCGATTTTCCTCGATAACGAAGCCAGTGCTAAACCCACACCAAAATCCGTAGTTGCACCGATCGGCGATATTCTTGCGAAAAACGTTTCCCTTGGAAAAGGTAGCCTCGAACGCGATGTTCGGGCTCAAAGATGCGTCGTTTTCTTCGAAAAGATTGTCGTCGCACGCGCACAACTTGAAGTCCGGGGACATTCCGGCAAGAAAAAATCCGTCGCCGCCCATGCGCGCCGTGTTGCGGATAAACTTGTTTCGAGACGAATTCATTACCGCGAGAAACCCCGCGGCATCCGCGCCCATGTGCCCATAATACGGCCCACCTTCGCGCGGTTCGAAGCGGCAGCAATAATCGCAGGAATTCGATTCGAAAACCGAATCGCATGTATTGTATAAGTGGATGCCCCAGCCGCTGTTGTAATTGCAAAGATTGCAGTTCATTTCCAAACGGGAACAGCCATACGTTAGAATGCCGTTCATTTGATGCTCTAACCGGCTCCTTTGAATGGCAGCGTCGGAGCAATTTATCAAACAAACCGCGCCTCCATAGCTTTCTTCGGCCGTCAGCCATATATCGAGAAAAATCGTATTCGAGGCGATCTCGCCCGTCCGCGAAATATCGCAATCCGATATTTGAAGTCCTTGGCAGTCACGCGCATGAATGCCGTGATAATAATCGCGCATGGACACGCCTCGAATGGCGCAATCCGACCGGCCCTCGACGCAAATTCCTCGCCCGCTCTGATTCTCGCCAATGAGGGTCGCTCCCGCCCCGTCGATATTGACAGCGTCGCGAACGATGCGGACTCCCCTCGGCAGAAGGTAAGACCCGGGCTCAAAGCGGACACTCTCGGCTATGTCCATGCCATCGATGGGGCGAATCGTCTTCAAAATCGTCCCCAAACGTACCCGAAGCGCCCCATAATGCCGCATGACCAACGTCGAATTGCTGCGGCAAGAAGCCGATTTTGCCTACGGAGAACTCGAAACCGCGCTCGATGGCGTCGACGAGCGGCAAGCTTGGGCGAAGCTTCCCAACCTTGGGCCGGATTACCTGCATACCGACGCCACAATTTACGGAATAACCCTTCACATCGCCTCGACCAAGTTCATGTATGCCAGCCTTTCGTTCAACGATTCCGAGCTCCGCTGGCGGGACATCGCCGAACGATTGGACGCTTTCGAGCCCGGCTGGCAGGCGGCGCTAGGTTTTTTGCGCGAGGGGCACGAATATTGGATGCGGAGCTGGGCCGAGCTCGACGACGAGGCGCTTTTGCAGGAGGTGCCGCACTTTTCGGGGCGCGTTTGGCCCATCTGGCAATCGATCCGAACCATGAATCACCACGATGCCTGGCACGGCGGACAGATCGTCATGCTGCGCTATGGCGTCGCGGAATCAGGTCAAAAGCCGGAATCGGTCGCCGAAGATATACGGGAGCATTGCGTAAATCTCCCCTCCTGGTAGCCTGAATTCAATGGAAATAATTCGCCTCCCGAAAGAACTTCCTGTCGAGCCGAAGTGCGTGCTCGTCCCAACGATGGGCGCTCTTCACGAAGGCCATCTAAGCCTAATCCGTTGCGCATCCGAAATGGGACCGGTCGTCACCAGTATTTTCGTAAACCCGACTCAATTCAATGACCCTGCGGATTACGAGGCATATCGACGAAGTGAAGATGCAGACGCAAAATTGGCCGAGGAAGCAGGATGCGATTTTCTTTTTATTCCTTCCGTAGAAGCCATGTATCCTTACGGAACGCAAGCGACCGTAACCGTACACGTTCCCGAAATAACCGAAAAGTGGGAGGGCTCGCACCGACCGGGACATTTCGACGGCGTGACGACGGTCGTCGCCAAGCTTTTTAACATGGTGCGCCCAAAAGCAACAGTTTTCGGTTCGAAGGATTGGCAGCAGTGCATGGTCGTTCGCCGAATGATCGCCGACCTGGGGTACCCCATCGAAATGGTCATCGGTGACACGGTGCGCGAGCCCGACGGGCTGGCAATGTCGTCGCGAAACGAACGCTTATCCATCGAGGGCCGAACAAGAGCCATTTTTCTATTTCAAACGTTGACCAATACGGCGGAAGCGTTCCGTGAAGGAAAACCTATGCAGAACGCAGTCACCGAACTGCTGGACCACGGCTTTCAATCCGTCGACTACATCGCCACTGTGGATGCGCATTCTCTCGATCCTGTACAAAAATACACGGGTAACGAGCGCGTGATTGCTGCCGCGACGATCGATGGCGTGCGTCTTATCGATAACGTGCCGGTTTAAGATTTAGATTTACGCAATTCGAGGCCCATTTCCCGCCACTGTTTTTCGTCGACCGGACCCGGGGCGTTCATCATAGGATCGTAGCCTCCGGAAATTTTTGGAAATGCCATAACTTCACGAATATTTTCTTCGCCCGTAAGAAGCATCGCTAGCCGATCAATGCCCGGAGCGATTCCTCCATGCGGGGGCGCGCCGAGCCGAAATGCCTCCAAGATATGCCCGAACCTCTCCTTTTGGGTTTTCTCATCGATTCCCAACAGTGCAAAAATCCTCGCCTGGACATCGGAACGATGAATTCTTATGCTGCCGCTCGCCCACTCGACTCCGTTGCACACGATATCGTAGCAGTCAGCCCTGATCCTACCCGGATCAGATTCGAGATATTGCATGTCCTCATCCTTCGGGCTGGTAAATGGATGGTGTGTAGCGTCCCAGCGCTGTTCCTCGTCGTCCCAAACGACGAGGGGGAAGTCCAAAACCCAGCAAAACGAGAGCTTTCTCTTGTCGCGAAGCTCGCAGCGCGATCCAATTTCGTTGCGCAGTCGAGCCAAAGGCTCGAGCGCTGCGGATTCCCTGTCGGCGACAAACAAAAGAAGGTCCCCGGTTTCGGCTTCCGCCCTCTTAGCGATAGAATCGATTTCTTCAGCCGTAAAGAACTTTGAAATCCCGCCGAAGCCTTCTTTGATCGGAAGTTGCGCCAATCCTTTCGCGCCGAAATTCTTCGCAAATTCCTCCAGCTCACCGATTTGCTTTCTCGAAAGCTCCGCGCCGCCCGGATATTTGACGCCTCGCACGATTCCGCCTGACTCCGCCATAGACTTGAAAACGCCGAACTCACAATTTTTAGCGACATCCGTTATATCGAAAATCTCTAGGCCGAAACGCAAATCGGGCTTATCCGTCCCAAAGCGGCGCATCGACTCGTCGAACGTTAGTCTGGGAAATGCCTCGACCGGCTCGAAGTCCAGACCGAACTTCTCTATGACATCGTTGCAAACAAACCGCGTCAAACCTTCCGCGATTTCCAGAACGTCCTCTTGGTGCACGAAGCTCATTTCGAGGTCGAGCTGCGTGAATTCCGGCTGGCGATCGGCGCGCTGCGCCTCGTCGCGGAAGCATTTTGCGATTTGATAATAACGCTCGAGCCCGGCGACCATGAGAAGCTGCTTGTACTGCTGCGGACTCTGCGGAAGGGCATAAAACTTCCCCGGCTCGAGTCGATACGGTACCAAATAGTCGCGGGCGCCCTCGGGCGTCGTCTTGGTGAAAATAGGCGTTTCCGTTTCGATAAATTCCCTCTCATCCAGGAATTTCCTTATTAACCGCACACATTCCGCGCGGATCATCAAATTCTTTTGCATGCCCGGCCTCCGCAAATCCAAATAGCGATATTTGATTCGCAGCTCTTCACTTACGCCGGCCATTTGTTCTTCATCCGAGATCGGAAATGGCAAAACTGCAGCTGGATTTAGTACTTCGTACTTCTCGACGATTATCTCGATTCCACCCGTTGGAAGCGCGTCGTTTACCGCTTCCGGCGCGCGCTTGCTAACGGTGCCCGTGGCCGACAAAACGTATTCGTTCCGAAGGCTCCTCAATTCCGGAAACTTCTCGACATCGAAAAATAATTGGGTCAAGCCGTAACGGTCACGCAGATCCAGGAAAAACAATCCGCCTAAATCTCGGATGCGGTGACACCAGCCGTTCAGCGTGACGGTTTCGCCCGAATTTTCGACGCGAAGCTGGCCGCATGTATGAGTGCGCTTAGGAAACGGCATGGGACGAGGAATTGTACCTCGCCGCTCTCTGCAGAATTGCCGCTGCCTGGGCGCCCAGAAGCAGCGCATAGGCGACCAGATAGACGAAAATCAGCGCGACGACGAAGGACCGCGCCGCGCCGTAGGACGACTCCGGTCCCATTCTGGCGATGTAAATCGAAAAACCAGTCTTGCCCAAAGCGAAGCAGGCCGAGGCGACGGCAGCTCCCTGGAATGCCGCCCTCCACCCGAGCGGCCGGGACGCCGGAACCCAGCGATATATGGCCGCAAAGAAAAGCGTCGAAACTGCCAGCGACGCGCCGAAGTCGACAATTAGAGGCGCTCCCTGAAATGACAAAAGCGTTGAGCCGGCAATCGAAACCAGCATCGTCGCCACGACCGCCACGACCGCGATAAATCCAATCGCGCGATCGCGCAGCCCATGCACGAACTTCCGCCGACCACGCGGATGGCCCAGGCAGATGATGTCGAGTGACTCCGAAAGCCGCGCAAACGCTCCCGATGCTGCGATAAAGAGCAAAATGAGACTAAGGACATTGCTCGTACCGGAATCCGACTTTGCCGTGGCCAGCAAATCTCCGAGCGCTTTCGCCGATGCTGCGCCCAAAAGGGGTTTGGTCGACTCGAATAGATCCGCACGAGCAGCGTGAGGTCCATAAATTTTTCCCGCCACAGCCAATATCAGCAAAAGAAGGGGCGCAATCGAAAAAATGGCGTAAAAAGCGAGAGCGGCGGCCATCCTTGGTCCGCCGTTCATTCGCCAACCTTTGAGCACGGCGCGAGCAAGGCTAATAACCCCTTTCACAACCTACTAATACGCCATGAAGGACCATAGACTACTGTCTGCGCCGCGCAGCAAGCGCCGCAAGGCCGACCAAGAATCCGAGAATGGTTGCCGGCTCGGGCACGGCGCCGCCCACTCCATAGCTCCCATCGAATCTCGTTCCGGGAGATCCGTAATAGATATCCGCGGGAACGAAGTTGTTTCCCGGACTTCGCACAAATGAATCGCCATTGAAAATAGGGCCGCCTGTGGGCGCCGGGTTCGGATCACCGGACGTGTTGATGTCCCCGCCATTGGTAATTGCAAGGCTCCCGCGCGCATCTTCACCGGAAACCGCGATCGCCATAAAATACCTACCCGGGTTCAGGACGATGTTCAGACCGCTTATCATCACCTGATCCTCGGGAAATGACGCTAGTGTACGACCAGTGGGCGTCAGCGTGACCGCACCACTTCCGCTCGCAATCAAGGTACCGCTGTCGCCCGATGATATGTCCGATCGAATTTCCCAGGCAGCTCCCGTTGTAGTCCCGGCAGTTAGAAAAAAGTTGCCCCACAGATTTTGTATGGCCGACGGGGCTGAGATGTCAAAGTCATCGAAAACCCATGTGTCGAGCAAGATATCGGATTCCATTACGCCACGCGGAGCCGCATCCCCGCCGTAGAAGATTACGCTAGCCTGCGCGCAGCTAAACAGAAGCGCACCGGCGATGAATAGTGTTGATTTCATTTTTTCGTGTTTCCTGAAAATGGGCTGTGCCCAATAAGTTTTTTGCGCGGGCTGGGCGTTTTGTGACTCGGCGGCTAGGAACCAGGATGGGTGGCACGGGGTTTAATAACTGGAGGTTATCCATGAAGCGCTCGAACAAATTTCTAATCGGAACCGTGCTGCTGCTCCTTATCGCGGCGCTGGTGTTCATGCAGTCCATGAACAAGACAGAGAAGCCGGTCGACCCAGATGCGCCGATCGAGCCAGCGTCAGCGCCGGAGGCCGGGCAGCAGAAGCCTACAACGGCGGAGGACCTTCAAAAGCAGATCGGCGGCAACAAGACCGGCGGCCCGTTCCTCCCGGGTAGGGGCCCATAGCCTGCTATAATTTTGTAAGGCCGTCATGGATGACGGCGCAAACGTACAAATGAGGCAGACGCGAACCGTTCGCCGGGCTCGGAAGGAAGCCGAGCACCGATGGTACGACATCGCCGGAATTGCGCTTATCGCCGCCGGCGTAATCGTCCTTTTAAGTCTTCTCCTGCGCGATACCGGCGTTCTGGGAGACGCCGCCGGGCAAGCCCTTCGAATGCTCTTTGGCAAGGGCGCATGGGCCATTCCGCTTATGCTCGCACTGATGGGCGTCGCCGTCCTGCTCGGAAGGCGCAGGGCCAAGCTTGGCATCTTCGCGTGGGGATTAGTTATAGTTTGCCTAGCTATTCTTGGTTTTTTGGCGAAGACGGACGGCGATTACTTCGACCCCGATCACATCGCCGTTGGGGGCGGCTACATAGGCTCCATCGTCGGATGGGCGTTCCAAAAGCTGCTTGGCGTCGCAATGCCGGTCGGCCTGGGCGCGCTGGCTACGGCCGGGGTGATCATGGTCGTCAATGTGCCTGCACAGGCCGTCTTCGAAAGCCTCGCGGATCGCGCAAGACGCCTCAAGGAGCGACGGCCAACGATGGTCGCGCCCAAGCCGAGACCCGCTCAAGAAAAGCCGCGCCCGGTAATCGTCGATCCGCCGGAGCGGCCGGCCCCGGTGCGAGAACGGCCGGATCCCCGCGTAACCGTGAGCCCGATCCCGAACGTTACCCAGCCTCAGCCCAAGGAAGGGTACACGCTGCCGCCGCTAAGCCTCCTGCGCGAGCCCGAATCTCGGCCCAAGCGCTCTCAAGCGGAGATGCAGGAAAACATCGACACGATCGAATCGACGCTCGAAGAGTTCGGCATCGAGGCGAACGTCGTCGAAATCGCCAACGGTCCCACGATCACGCGCTACGAAATCCAGCTTGGCCCTGGCGTTCGCGTCGGCAAGATAACGAGCCTCGCCGACAACATCGCCATGAGCCTCGCCGCAAACCATGTCCGCGTCGAGGCGCCCATACCGGGTAAATCCGCCATCGGCATCGAGGTGCCCAACGCCAAGCGCTCGATGGTAACGCTTCGCTCGGTCGCCCAGGACGATCAATTTCTCAAGGCCGACAGCCGCGTCATTGTGTGCCTCGGTCAGGACGTGAGCGGCCATAACCAATACGCCGACCTCGCCAAAATGCCGCACCTCCTCGTCGGCGGTGCAACAAACAGCGGAAAATCCATCGGCCTCGCCTCGATCATTACGAGCCTCCTTTTGCGCAATACGCCGAAAGAAGTCAAACTCGTTTTGCTCGACCCAAAAAGGGTTGAATTAACGCTCTTCGATGGCGTTCCGCATTTAATGTGTCCGGTCGTCAAAGATGTAAAGCAGATGGCCGGAGTTCTGCGGCAAGTGTGGCGGGAAATGGATCGAAGATACGATGTTTTTTCGGACGTTAAAGCTCGAAACATCGAGGCGTACAATGCGCAAGCCACGTTCGCGGATCGCCTCCCTTACATCGTCGTAGTTATCGACGAACTTGCGGATCTAATGATTCAAGCTGCAGCGGAAGTGGAGACGAGCATCTGCCGTCTCGCCCAGCTAGCCCGCGCCACAGGAATTCACCTGGTCATCGCAACGCAGCGCCCGAGCGTGGATGTCATCACCGGAACAATTAAAGCAAATATCAGCAGCCGCATCGCATTCTCCGTCTCATCCCAAGTGGATTCGCGTACGATTTTGGATTGCGCGGGCGCAGAGCAATTGATCGGCCAAGGCGATATGTTATTTTTGCCGATCGACGCAAACAAACCACTCAGAATTCAGGGGTGCTACGTGACCGAGGCCGAAATTGCCGCCATCTGCGATTTTTGGCGGTCCCAGTCGCCACCTCAATATCAAATCGATCCCGTTGCCGCCCTCGTGGAGCGAGAGGAAGCGCGTATGGATTCCGAGGAAAGCGATCCCTTTTGGAGCGACGCCGTGCGTTGGGTGGTCGACCGCGGCCAGGCATCGACATCCATGCTCCAGCGCCGTTTCAGCATCGGCTTTCAACGGGCGTCGCGCCTCCTCGACTTAATGGAGGAGCGCGGAATTGTGGGCCAGCGCGACGGCCCAAGGCCGCGCGAAGTCCTCGTGTCGCCCGAAGATGTCGAGGGGTACGTTTAAAGTGAGTGCGTGCTCGTACCGTGCGCCGCTATTTCGTACGCCTCTAAAATAATCTCTGCAAAGGTCGGGTGCGCATGGATCGTGTCGGTCATATAATCGAGCGTCGCTTCGAGCTTGATCGCGGCAACTCCCTCGTGAATTAAGTCCGTTGCATGTGCGCCGATAAGGCTCATTCCCAAAATTTCTCCATATTTCTTCTCCGCGACGACCTTCACAAACCCTTCCTGTTCCGCGGCGGCCATGGCCTTTCCGTTCGGGCGATAATTGAATTTTCCGGTGGTAACGTCGAAGCCTTGCGCCTTTGCCTCGCCTTCGCTTAGACCTACGCTCGCGATCTCCGGCACCGTGTAAACGCAGTTCGGCACGGCTTTATAATCCATTTCTTTTTCCTTGCCCATGCAGTTTTCCGCGGCTACGATTCCCTCCATGCTCGCAACGTGAGCCAATTGAATCTTGCCGATAACATCCCCGATAGCGTAAATATTCGGCGTTGCCGTCTGCATCCTATTACTCGCTACTTCGATGCCGCGCTTGTGAAGTTTGACGCCGACTTTTTCGAGGTTCATGCCGTCGGTATTTGCTTTCCGGCCAACGCCAAGGAGGACGACCTGAGCTTCGAATTCCTGCGTCACACTCCCTGTCTTTACCGTGCATTTCCAGCCGTCCTTGGTTTTCTCGGCCTTCTCCATCGTCGCCCCCGTAAGAACGTCGATCCCCTGCTTTTTAAACTGCTTGCCAAGCTCCACGCCGAGGTCCTCGTCGAACATTGGAATAAGATTTGGCATCATCTCGACAACCGTCGTCTTGGCGCCCAGCCCGTTGAAAACATAGGCGAATTCAACACCGACCGCGCCTCCGCCTACGACCAAAATGCTCTTCGGCAGGAACGGCGCAAACACCGCGTCGTCGCTCGTCCAAACGTTCTCCTTTGCGTCTTTCCCTAGGCCGGGAATCGGCAGATGAATAACGCTCGACCCGCCCGCAATGATGAAATTCTTTGCCGTCACCTTGCGCTTTTTGCCGTCCTTTTCGACTTCAATCGTATTTTTATCCACAAACGAAGCAAATCCTTCGACATGTTCGACCTTGTTCTTTTTGAAAAGCATCCCAACGCCGCCGCGCTGCGTTTTTACGATTTTTTCGACGCGCGCTTTCATCGCTTCGAAATCAGGCTCCACTTTTCCGTCGACCTTTACGCCGAGCGCGTCGGCATGCTTAACGAGATTTAACCTCTCGACGCTAGCGATCCAAACTTTTGAAGGAATACAGCCCCAATTTAGGCATGTCCCGCCCAAATATTCCTTTTCGACGCAAATAACTTTGCCGCCTAATTGAGCGGCATGAATAGCGGCTACGTATCCACCGGGGCCAGCCCCGATAACACAAACATCAGCATCAAAATTGCCGGCAGGCATTGGCAAAGGTTCCTCCTGGGGTGAAATCGATAAAATGTCGCGGATCAGAGTTGCCGCACCTGGGGCGACCTCTGCAACGGGTCCGTTATGGGGCGACTTGGTTTCCATTCTTCGGATCGACGACGTCCCGGATTATACCGCCGCCCCGGAAAGCCATTCGCCGCCGAAAGTTCGCTTCGCCTTCGCGCTGGCAATCAGTCCGCCGCCCGGACCTAAAGCAACTGCGCAATCGCCGCCCGGATTCTGGACGCCGGCCGCAACGAGGCCCTTCTTCCGAAACCAGCATGCCGCCGCTGCAGCGCTGCCCGTTCCGCAGCCCATCGTTTCGCCAGCGCCCCGCTCCCAAATCCTAACCTTCAACTGGTTGTAGGCGGTCGGCCAAGTCCAAAGCACGCTCGTCCGCTCCGGAAACCATTCGTGATTCTCCAAGAGCGGGCTCACAGTCTGAAAGGTCTTTTCCTCCGGCGGCCCCTCGACGAAAGCAATCGTATGCGTGGATCCCACGATCAAGGAACACAGCACCAACTTCGAACCCGCGACCGTCAATTCACGCTCAAATACCTCGCCCACTCCCTCCGCCAGGGGAACGTCCTTGGGATCGAAGCTGGGAGGCGGAAGTCCGACGTCGATCCATCCGCCAATCGCAAACTTCACCATGACGTCCCGCCCGACGTGCCTCATATGCAGCTCGTCCCCGCCGAAGCCACCGAGCTTTGTATGTAAAGCAGCGCACCGCAGTCCGTTGCCGCAAAAGTCCTCCGTTCCGTCGGGATTGAACATGCGCATCGATACGACGTCCCCCTCCTTCGCCCAGGTTAGCAAACCGTCGGACCCTATGCCGAAATGCCGGTCGCACATGGCGAGAGCCAGCTTCGACCGATCCACGACGCCCGCCACAGCAAGGTCCTTCTCCTCCACGAGCACGAAGTCGTTTCCGATGCTTTCGTATTTCGCGAACGGCAGCTTCATAGAGGCTCTAAGCGAAGCTGAATCCTTGGCAGCAAGTTCCTAAACCAGGAACCGTCCGGCGAAGCCACCGCAAACCACCAAGCAGCCGGCCGCCGGTTCGTTTTCTCCATCCCCGAAGTCGCCATAACGGCCTCTTGAACGCACCGCAGTCGTGAAAGCTGAGCCTCTCGGGCGATTTCCTTGCGTCTTGCCCGCGCCGCTTGCAATTCGGGAGACGCTCCAGCCTCCGCCTGCTGGTCACGCAGCGATTTCAACCGTTCACGCAGCTCCCGACGCTCGGCCCTCAAGTCGACGATGCGGTCCGCTAGCGAAGCGCGAACGTCTTCGTCGCCCTTGCGGAAAGCCTCGCCACGCCCCCTTTCGGCGTCTAGCCACTCGCCCTTGACGGCGCGGAGCCGATCTTGGCCCGCTCGCACCTGGTCACGAATCCCCTTAATCACTGCATCGAGCGGCGACAAAATCTGCCCGACCGCATCGTATTCAGTCGCAATCGTCTCCCATCGTCCACCCTTGATGGCATGAAGCGTCCGAATCAGCGAAGCGACATTTCGCGCCTCACCAAGTTCCGCAATGGCCTTCCGCTGTTGTTCGCGAACGCACTTCCAAGCCTTCCCGAGCGTCGCTCCCGAAACAACGTCGGCGCCAAAAGGCGCTCGCAGCGGCTCCGGCAGGCGAAACCAAAGCGACGTATCCGCGAGGCTTTCCCAAGCCTCCAGCCCGACCCGCAGAATCGGATGGGTTCGGATATCGATGCCTTGACTCCGCAGCGAATCGTGAACCCTCTTGGTCTGCGAAACATACATCGAAGCCCCTTCGTGAAAAGCGAAAACATACTCCGCCGCCAGCATGCTGATAAAAGCAATCGCCTTGCCGACGAGCGTGCACTCGCCGAACGCATCTTCGACCACCGCCGCCAGGTCAACCACGCTCTGCAAAGGCCGCGAAAGCGTTACGAACTTGGGCTCCGGCGTCGTTACGATCAGCATCTTGCTCGTTAGGCGAATCGTCCCCCTGCCCTCCTTCGGGATCACGAGGTCGAAGGGTATCGCCCCCGTCCCGAACTTGTCGAGCGTGTAAACCTCGGTCCCCCGAACGGCATCGTCGTAAGCTCTGCGCGCTGCCTCGGCAGTTTTTGGATCGAGAAACAGGTTTACAAAGGCAAATCGCGGCAGGTGAGACGTCGCGCGCCCAAAACTTAGCAGCTTCGTCGTCGTCACGATCTCCGCTGTCGACGGCTGCCCCGTCACGCATTGGTGCAGTCTCGGTAAGAGGCATGCGTAATAGCTTGAAAGCGTCGTGCTAGCGCAGTGCTCGCGCGCATCGCAAAGAAGCGCCTTCAGCGAATCCACCGCGGCCTCGCCTTCCTCGCGCTGCTCTGGCTCCGAAAGGCACGCGAGCGTCTCGCCAGTAGCCCAGGCGAAGGTTTCTTGTATCGCCTGAAACGCCTGGTTCATCGGTATCTCCGCTGTCACGCGCGGTTTCGGATCGCTGCTCGCAAGCCCGCGCCAGCCCCACGCCTCCGTAACCTTGTCCACAGCGTCATGGTCGCCGGGGAAAATCCGTTCGAGAAAAACTCCCGCCTCCGAAAGCGCCTCCTTCGTAACCGGCGTCTCACTTCCGAAGAGAGCGCTAAATTCGCCCGCCGCCGACCAAAACTCCTTCGTCGAACCGTCGTTCTTGCTCAGCGCCACGAACGGCTTGCGCTCATCGACGCCGCCGGGAAGCTTGGCGAAATAATCCGTATCGTGAACACCGGCGACCAGCTTCACGCTTAGCCCCGCCTCTTCTGCCAAGATCGGCAGCGCGGCCTTCAATGGCTCGTCCCAAAAAACTGTTTGGCCCAAAGCAAGCAGCGGGGCATTCGGCGCCTCCACTTGGAGGCTCCGCAACGTGCTTTCGACGCTCGGATGCATTTCCACCTACGCGGCTATTCTACTGCCTGCCGAAGGTCTGCGGAGTCGATTCCAAGCGCGCCGAACGCCTCCTCGGGATCGTCGAACACGCGCATGTCCGGCGGCAGGTTCCGCAAAATCTCCTCGCCGTATCCCTTCAGCCGAATCCGCGGATCGAGCACGGCGATAACGCCGACGTCCGAATCCCGCCGGATCAGCCGCCCCGCGCCCTGCCGCATCAGCATTTTTGCCTGGGGCAAAGAATACGAAGCGAAGGGATCCAACCCGCGCGATTGCAGCCACGCCTGACGAACGAGCTGCGGCGGATCCACGGGAACCTCGAACGGCACCCGCACCAGCGCAACGCACGAAAGGGTCTCGCCGGGCGCGTCGAATCCCGTCCAAAACGACCGCAGCCCGAAGAGCGACGACCGAACATTTTCCTTGAACTTCTCGCCGATGCCTGCCGTAAACGAACGCCGCTGCAGGTAAATCGGATACTCCTCCGGCATATCCATTCGTTCCGCCACCGCCTCCATCTCGCGTCTGCTGTGAAAAAGCGCCAGCGTCCGCCCGGTCCCCGCAATAATCAGCCTCCGCAGCACACTCGCCATCGCATTAAAGTAGGCGTCCTCCATTCCGTTCTTCCGAGCCAGCGCGGGATCCGGAATTTCGCCCACCTTCGGAATAAATAGCGCAGCCTGCTCATGAAAGTCGAAGGGCGAGGGCAGCGCTTCTTCAAAATCCGCCTCCGCGCCGGTGGTCCTCTTGAAAAAGTCGAAGTCGCCGTCGAGCGACAAAGTGGCCGACATGCAGGCGAACGGACGCGCCTCCCAAACGATTTCCCTAAGGATTTCGTCCACGCCCACGACGTCGTAGCGCAGCCGAGGACCGGTCTGCCCCAGCGGCTCCGCCGCCGCAGAATAGCTAACCGACACCCCCGATGGCGCGAACAGTCCTTCGCAGCCCCAAACGAAATCTTTCAGATACATTTCGTATCCACGAATCGAATCGCGCGCCTCGCCCGCAAGCTCCTGCCCCTCCTCTCCCTTCCAATCCTTCAGCGACTTCTTCACGGCTTCGAGATACGCGTTGACATGGTTCGCCGCATCTCGGGCGAGCGCCTGCGCGGCTTCCGGGGACTCCTGCGCCCGCGAGCGGATTTGCGGGTGGTCCCAAACCTCGGACGGCGAGGCCGCGAGCAAGTCGCCCCGCCCCGCACCCAGCGCGTAAATTCGCAAATCGGACCCGCAAGCCGCCATCGCATTGCGAAACCGCTCCGAAACTTCGAGCCATTCGCGCGCGGCCCCCGCTTCTGCGGCAAGAGGCAAAACCGTCTGTTCGAGCTTGCCCGAGATTCCCGTCAGCACCTTGATCTTCGCTTCGCTAAGTTCGAATTCCAGCGCGGAAAGCGCGGCATTGCAGAAATCATGTCCCTCGTCGACGACGAGAAAATCGTAGTCTCCCAAGAGCGAACTCGACCCCTCCGACGCCTTCCGCATCAACGCGTCCTGCAAGACCACGCTGTGGTTCGTGATCAAGACCTGCGCGCCCTCAGCCTGCCGACGCGCCCGATAGTAAAAGCAAGAGTCGAATTCCGGGCACATCTTTGCAGGGCAAACCGGCGGGCTCGTGATCTGTCGCCATTCGCCGGCGAGCTCTCGCGGCCTTTTGTTCACAATCTTTCTGAATTCGGTCTCGATCCCGAGGTCCGCCTTTTTCACGAAAGAATCCATCAAATAGGGCAGATTTTCTTTGACCGCGAGCCGGCAGGCATACCGCTGGCGTCCGATCAAGAACCGGCATTTCGGGGCTTCGTCAAATAAGGAAAGCGCGAGGGGAAGGTCCTGCCGCCAATACTGCTCGGCGAGCACGTTGGTATAGGTCGCGATGAAGGTTCGCTTCTTGAATAACAGCCCATGAGCGATCGCGGGAATCAGCGCGGCAAGCGACTTTCCGAGACCCGTCGGCGCCTCGAAGATGCCACGCCTCTCCCCCTCGATGCAGTCGCTGATCAGCAGCGCAAGCTGCCGCTGGTCCGCCCGCTCGACATACCCGTCCTTCTTCGCGAGCCTTCCGAATGCCTTCTCGATCAACTCCCGAGGCGTCTCCATGCTTAGATTATGCGGCCAATTCGGTTATAGTGTCGTCGGGGCAGCCAACCAAGTTGAGAGTCATGGGACGGATCGTCATTTTCGCGGCGGCAACGATATTCTTCGTCGGTTGTTGGGCATTTGAATAAACGTAGGAACTGAAGGCACGGAACTTAGCCGTTGGTACTTCTATAAAACCTGAGGTAGTCCGCAAAATAAATTGCGAACGGAATAAGCCAGATAAGATCGTTCGTAACGCACAGCAGCGCCGCTTTTGCCGGCCAGTCGCCTTTTGAAACCAGGTATGCCATCCCGATCGGCCCCGCGACCTTTCCAAAGAAACCTACGACGGCGATTTCGAAGCCGGTCTCCGGACGTTGGGCGACCTTCCAATAAAGTAGTCCGTAAAGCCCGATTACCATGCCGAGGCAAGAGAAAATCGCCGGATGGTTGATCGGCTCGAGCCCGGCAAATCTAAAAAACCATTGAGGGTCGAACACCGTATAAAGGCCCCAAAAGATGTTATACGCGCCCGCCAAACCGAACACGATCTGGTGCCACTTTCGGCGTCGGATCATGCTTCTCCTTCAAATTCAGATTCTTTCCATGGCCATGCTCCGTTTGGCAGCCCGAACGCGGCATAAAGATCGCGCAAGCCGGACACTAGTACCCCGACGGCCATAACGGTCAGCCCCCACAGCAGCCAATCCGGTACCTTCGCCGGTTCGACGGCAAGCTCCGTTGGCCGATGCCACCAGGAAAGAATCGTGGGAATAAGGTTGGCTGCCATCGCTCCGTAGACAATTCCCATCACCGCATGCGTTACGCGTTCGCCGGCGTAAACGTCGCCCAATGTCTTCCGAACGGCAATTTCGACGATAAAATCCCACAGGGTAAGAATTATCTCGATGATAATGACCGCGCCAAGCACAATTATCCACATACCCTGCCAGGAGATCCAGGGAAGAGTTCCGAACAGAATCGCATAAAAGAAATCCCTGGCAGCATGCAGGCGCAATTCAGGCGCCGCCGTCTTCCCACCGGCGGGAAGCTTTGCCCTCCACTCGTGATAATAAATTGTGTCGAAAGCCCCGATTATGCCGAGAATAGCTAGGAGCCATAAAGCAGCAATCATTTCCACTCCTCCCAATCCAGCGCCCCGCGGTACGAAAAAAAGAGTTGGTTATTTGCGGATAGGACCGAAACGTTGATTCGCGTGCCTGACCCTTCCCATGTTTCGACCGCTATCACGTGCGCCGCAATCAGTTTTGGGATCGGCGCGCGCAGAAAGCCCAGGCGTAGCGACATCGACGTGGATTCGTAGAAAAGACGCCCATCGTCGACTCGCACGGCCATATCAAATTCGACAAATCGAAACCGCTCTGTCAACCCCACTGAGGTTGGTCGCTGTGTCGACGAAACAGGCAATCCGTCGAAAGACCGCAGCCAAACCTCGCTGACGCCTTCCTGTGTGATCGACAGCTCCGTAAACGTGGGAAGGCCGGGCCTTGGCAAACGCATCAGCAGCCGACACAGTTTCGCGAGGACGGAATTCCCGTAAGCAAAGCGGATTTCGCCATGTGCCCGCCTACCTCGCCCCGTCGAATGCGCGAAAGCTAAGTTCGGATGCAACCGGTTCCAGTCTTCCGCCGCCAAGACTGCCCGGATCACCCCGCCGAAATCGGCGGGCGCCGCGAATGCGCCGGTGT
Organism: Fimbriimonadales bacterium; assembly: GCA_035698285.1. Lineage (GTDB taxonomy): Bacteria > Armatimonadota > Fimbriimonadia > Fimbriimonadales > ATM1 > JACDEQ01. Next base: position 27,039 of record DASSBY010000148.1, read on the forward strand.
TTGTCTTGACTGTCATATTACTACTGCAGCGCCTCTTCGATATTATCGCGTTTAAAGCGAAAGCCGGATTTCAATAATCGATCCGGCACGGCCCGCGTCGAAGCGAGGATTAATTCTTGCGCCATTTTTCCCGGCAAGACCCGCAGCGCGAACGCAGGAATAGTTAGGAACGCCGGCCGGTGCAGCGACCTTGCGAGCGCGGCCGTGAAGTCGCGGTTTCTGATTGGATTTGGCGACGTCGCGTTAACCGATCCCGTGATCGAGTCATTTTCCAAAACGTATTGAATCATGGATACCACATCTTCCAAAGCGATCCAACTCATCCATTGTTTCCCGCTCCCGAATTTTGCTCCGAGCCCGAGCTTGAACGGAATCATCATCTGTCGCAGCGCACCCCCTTTGCGACTCAAAACGACGCCGAGGCGAGGAATCGCGACGCGAATCCCAGCTTGAAACGCAGCAGCCGTCGCGGACTCCCATTCACGGCAGACTATCGAGAGAAAGCTGTCGTCGCTGGAGCTCTCCTCGGTCAGGATTTCTTCGCCTCGATCGCCGTAGTAATTAACGCCGGAAATAGATATCAGAACTCGTGGCCTCGGATCGAGGGCCGCCAAACCTTTGCAAAGTGTCCGAGTTCCATTTTTTCGGCTCTCCAATATACGGCGCTTCTTTTGTTTGGTCCAGAGGCCGCCGATATTTTCTCCAGCGAAATGGATTGCCGCGTCGATGCCGGCTAGCTTATTGGCCTCGACGGTCCCGTTTTCCGGGTCCCACCGCGCCTCTCCCACGCCTGGCACTCGCCTGACCAAGCGAATTATTTGATGGCCCTGCGCTTCAAGGGCAGGTCGGCAGGCGGAGCCAAGAAAACCGCTGGCGCCCGTCATGGCGATTTTCATTCAAGGATCCAATTTCGAGCGCATGGCCACATCTATTCCTTGCGCCCGACGCGTCCCCGCGATCGTAAAAAGGCAGACCCAGTCCAAGCGACGACGCATGTGGCGGAAATGAGAAGGGGCGTCGTCCAGGCAGCCCCAGCCGGAAACTCTGCGGGGCGCATGCCTTCAATGCCGGGCATTCCGATGACGGCGTGCCTAATTCGTAAATAGGTAAACAAAGCAGCAGGAATCAGCCCGGATACGCTGCCGAAATATCCGCTCGTTCCGGACAAAAACGCGAACGCAACTCCAATGACGGCCATCGGAACCACCGCCGTCGTCGTAACGCTGCTAAGGTCGGCCTTCGTCAAAAGCTCGTCCGCAGTGGCGAAGGCGATAAAAACGCAAACAAGCTGAGCCACGCTCGCGAGAGAAAATACGACGCATCCGCCCAGCATCGCATTGTCCATCGTATGGTGCCGATATGATCGGGCGTCCGGACCTTCGTCCACGCGGGAACTGTACCGCAACCGCAGCGCCGGCCAAGCCGTACCCTTCGCATGGCCGAGGTCGTTATCTACAAGCCCGCCGATATCCTTCGCTGGTTGAAGCTGGGTTCGGAAGGGCTGCGCAAAGACTCGAAGCTTCCCGTCATCGCAGGCGAACACAACGCGCAAACGATCAAGAAGACCGTCGGATCCATCCTAGGCAAGGCGCTTGATTTCGGCAAAGGCGCAGTTGCCGCCGCAGGGGGTTGGGCGATCGACAAACTCGAATATCGAATGGACGAAAGCCGCATCGAAATTGCGGGAACGCGCTTGCCCAAGGCGGTGGACTACGTCGACATCGTGGCCATTAGAACCGTCAAGCGGTCTTTCCACGTCGACGCTGGGAGCGCATCCTTCACGATCAAGCCCTACGCATGGCTCGTGGTTTCTGGAGTAAAGGTTCCGCTCGGCTGGGAGCGAAATGGGATGGAGGTTCCATTCCGACTCCTTGCCGAAGAGCTTGCTGCGCGGGCGAAGGTAAACCTGGCTTAGTCGATCTTTACAATCTTGTCGTCGATCGTAAAGCTCAGCCCGGTCCCCGCAAGGCCACGATTTAGGTCCGCGGCGATATCATCTCCCGAAATCTCCCGCGCCAGCGTAGGGCCGGCAGAGGTCAGTTTGGCTTCGACCGTCACCGCATAGGTGTTCGCGATAGCCTGAAGAATCTCCGGAATATTGCCATCGAACGCTTTCTGCTGCCTCACAGACTCCTGCGGACTAAATATCGCGACGACGCCTTTGTCGCCTTGCAAAGTCAGCCAAAGCGCCGCCGGGTTGGGATCGTCGACGTCGACGCGGGCATCGTAGCGCTGGCCGGCGCGCGCCATGTCCGTTCTCGTCGGCACCGCGTCCGCCGGCGGCAGCTTCGAATAATCCGACCCGGATTGGTACATCGCTATACGCGTGTCGCTGCTCGCGACCATTCGGAGGTGGAGCTCGGCTCCAACCCGTTTAAGCGTCAACGGTTGATGCTTCACGGTCGGCACGCCGACGAAGTTCGCGCCAACTCCGTTTTCCTGCGAAAACGGTGCTTTCCAAAAAACGACTCCGGCGATTACGGCCGCCGCGCCGAGGACCGCTACCTTTAGCCAGCCTCGGTTCGCGGGAGCTTGCCTTCGGTCCCAATCGGCTTTGTCCAGACGGCGGCTGATCTCCTCGCGCAATTCGGACGGCGCCGAGACCGGGGGCATATCGGAAATGGCCTTGTACGTTTCCTCGAACGTTCGGTACGTGAAGTCGCACGCCGGGCATTCGCTAATGTGGCGCGCCGCGGCTTGTCTAAGACCGTCGCTGAGCGTGCCTTCGTGCAGTTCGCTAAATAACTCTTGCGCTTTCTCGCAATTCATGATTCCCGCCTTGGGTGTTTCTCGATGCCATCACTGACTGACTCAACTTTGGAAAAGTTCCCTGTTAGGTTCCAGCAGGTCGCGCAGAGCCAAGCGCGCTCGATTGAGCCGGCTTTTGACGGTCCCAATGGGCGTGTCCAGCGCCTCCGCGATTTGCTCGTAGCTCAGCATTTCCATGTGATACATAACGATCATCGCCCGTTGGTATTCGGGCAACTGCTGGATGGCTTCCTGCATCACCGACTCCCGCTCCAACCGCTCGGAAGATTCGACCGCCGTTTCGACTTCGATAGACGTGTTCAGCGTTTCTTCCGGCGGACCCACCGCGTCGTCGAGCGCTTCGTGCCTCTTGTTCTTCTCGCGTTTCCTCTTGTCCAGGAAGCAATTCGTGATTATCCGATAGAGCCACGTGCTGAACTGGCTCTCCTGCCGAAATTTGGCAAGCGCCGTATAGACGCGCACGAAGCCTTCAGCCACTAGGTCGGAAGCATCATCCGAGTTGCCGCAAAGGCGGTACGCGAATTGGTAAGCCCGAGCTTCGTATCGCGATATGAGTTCATCCATGGCATCGCGACTGCCCTTTTGCGCCCTGCCTACCAGGATTGAATCGCTAAGTCCGGCCTGGCCCACGATCGATTCCCAACGCCATGTTCACCGCCTCCTGCTCCTCCGGAGTCAACCCCTGCTCACACTTCCCCGCGACGAGATACTTTCCATAGGTTCGGGTTTGCTCCCGCCCGGCCACGCTCGAAAGGATAACGCCGTCGCCCTTTTCGTTTTGGAGGGCCAATGCGAAGCTCTGCCTTCCGCCTGTGTCGTCGAATGCGTCGTATCGCACCAGCCCCACGCGCGCATAGGCATGTTTCATCCACTCCTCGGTGTTTTCCAGCCTCAGCTTGGCTCTCGCAAAATCTCCCTCAAGACGGTTTCGCGAATCGAGGTGATCTTTCAGGAGGCCCTCCAAACTTTCACCCCCGGACCCACGCAAGGCGCTCCGAATGCTCGCATTGTCCCGCGCTTGCCGAAACCAAAGCATGCCCAAGGCAAGCCACGTTACGACGAACGCGGCAATGCCCAAGTAGACCGCCGCCTGGCTAATTTGAGCTAACATTATCGATGATCCCCTGCCCGATATCGCATCGCTTCGGCAGCATTTTACCGAGCCATGGAATTCGAACTAGCGGAAAACCCGTCAAGTGGCGAGACAACGCGCAGCCAACCTCTCTTTGGGAGAGCGGCGCGCCTCGCCGTGCGCATGTTCCTTTGCGCGCTGCTCGTCGTCGCCGTGTTCGTTTTCTACAACTTCCAAAGCGTCATCGTACAGGGCAATTCGATGCTCCCCACGTTCCAGTCAGGCACTCGCATTTTTATTTGCAAAGCTGCGTGGCTCGTGGGCGCCCCTAAGGACAACGACATCGTCGTCGTCAAACTGGGCGGAACCGGGGAATACATCATCAAACGCATCTACCGGGTCGCGGGCGAGCGGGTCGACCCGCTGTGGTCGCCCCTATACTGGCGCGGCACCGGTCCTTTTCTGGTTCCAGAAGGCCAGATCTACCTCCTCGGCGACAACCGCGAGATTAGCGAGGACAGCCGAATTTTT
>DASSBY010000149.1:0-6893 GCA_035698285.1 Fimbriimonadales bacterium
CCAGTGTCTCCACCGTGAAGATGATGCGCACGACGTAGGGCGGTCGGTAGCGACGGGGCGCGTGGCTGCGGCGTAAGCAGGGTGAAGCGAGGAAAAGCAAATGAACACACCCATCACATCGCGCCGAACCGCCCTCAAACTCTTGGGCGCAGCCGGACTCTCGGCCGTATTTCCAACCATCGACAGAGCCACAGAGTTCTTGTCTCAGACGCCCAAAGACGAAGACATATTCAACTTCGCGCTCAATCTCGAGATGCTCGAAACGGAGTACTATATGCGCGGAACGACCGGCAAGGGCCTCGATAGTATGGATAGCGGCGGCAGCCCGGGCCCGGTCCATGGCGGCGGCATGGTGCCTTGGAAGGACAATAGCCTCAGGCAGTTCATGGAAGAAGTCGCGCAGAACGAGCTCGCCCACGTAAGGTTCTATCGAAAGACGCTCGGCGCGAAAGCCGTTAGCCGGCCTGAGATCGACCTCGCTGGCGGATTCGCCGCTGCGGCAAAAGCGGCTGGACTCGGCGACAACTTCGATCCCTTCGCCAGTGAAATGAACTTCTTTTTGGGCGGGATGATGATGGAGGATGTCGGAGTAACGGCCTACAACGGCGCCGTGCCCATCATCAAGAACAAGACTTACCAGCAGGCTGCATCCGGAATTCTCGCTGTCGAGGCGTACCACATGGGCATGGCGCGCTCGACCCTCTATCGCATGGGCGAAGAGGCTCGGCAGGCGGCGAACATGATCTCGGACGCCCGCGATTCGCTGGACGGCTCCCGCGATGTCGACCAGGGCATCGAGGTCAACGATCACGCAAACTTCGTGCCCTCGGATGCGAACGGAATCGCCTTCACGCGAACGCCGCAGCAGGTTCTGAACATCGTCTATCTGAACCCCGCAAAAGGCGTCTCGTCCGGCGGCTTGTTCCCGAAGGGCGTGAACGGGGCGATCAACAAGACTTAGTTCGAAAGCGCGAGCAAGCTCGCGCACTCCCAAAGTTGGTACTCTACGTGCGGCGGTCCTCGTGATCGCCCCACGTTTTGAAGCCAAGGATGGACGCAGCCGGAAATCTGAAAATCGGATACGTTCTTTACGGAACCGAGGGGGAGGAGCGGCTGCCTGAGAATATCGCCTACTACCACCGCGCGGATCGGCTGCGCGAAGAGGCCGAGGGCCGCGGTCTTCAAAGCGACGTCGTTTACAGCAGGCGGTCGTCCGGCGATAATTCGGCCACGCTGAGGATTTTGCGCGGCGCTTGGCTTCGGGATCGGATGAAGGACAAGCGAGCGCTGTACGCCGCGTCCGCGGAAGCCTGCGGCCTCGCGTCCTGGGCGATGCGCAAGACGGACGTGCCGATTGTTTATGACGTTCACACGCCGATCGTCGGCGAAAAGTGGATGCACTTCCGAATGTTTCCGACGGCGCGCAACTTTGCGGTTTACGTGGAGGCGTGCCTGAGCGAGGCGGTCTGTATCAAGAGGAGCGACATGCTGCTGTGGTGCTCATCTGTGCAGCGCGATTATTACAAGCGGCGCGGCTATCCCGAGGCGCGCATGCGCGAGGTTCGGCATGGCGTAGATTTGGAAAAGTTCCGGCTCGGGCCGATGGCTTCTTCTGGGGCGCCGGTGCTTTGCTACGCAGGAACGATGGTCCCGTATCAGGGCGCGGAGAGCCTTGTGCGGGCATATAAGACGGTCCCTGTGGGCAAGCTGCGGTTCAAAATGATCGGCTTCAACGCGGCGGACTCAGCAATGCGCGCCGAGGCGAATGCGGCGGGGATCGAAACCGTGGCGCAAATTCCCCACGACAGGCTTTTGGACGAACTCGCTGGGTGCGACTGCACGGTGATCGTGGCGCATCCCGACGCGGTGAAGTACAAAAACGGCGCCGCTCCAACAAAATGGCCCGAGTCGCTCGCGCTTGGCAGGCCGATCCTCAGCGGCGACGCCTACGACACGGCTCAGCTCATCCGCGACCTTGGCATCGGCTGGGTTGTCCCCAATTCGGCCGAGGGCATGGCCGACGGGATGCGGCGGCTTGCCGAAGCTCCGCGCTCTGAACTTGCCGAGATGGGAAGGCGCGCCCGCGCGGAAGCGGAGAGGCACTACGGCTGGGAAACGGTCGGCGATCGATTCACGGCCGCGCTACTCGAAGCCTCGAAGCGATAGGTAATAATCATAGCGTATGGCGGAAAACGACGGCATTTATATCGGCCTGGGCGAGGCCCCGATTTATTTTCTTCCCAAAATGGCGAATCGGCACGGCCTTATCGCCGGCGCGACGGGCACAGGAAAAACAGTCAGCCTGCAGGTTATCGCAGAGGCGCTTTCGGAGATCGGGGTTCCGGTTTTTATGGCCGACGTCAAAGGCGATCTCGCGGGCATAAGCCAGCCTGGAGCGACAAACGCGAAAATCGAAGAGCGCGTCGCGAAACTCAAAATGGACCCGCTGCAATTTAGAGGCAGTCCATGCCTGTTTTGGGATCCGTTTGGACAGGAGGGTCAGCCGGTTCGAGCTACGGTTACAGATATCGGCCCGCTCGTTCTTTCGCGAATGCTGGATTTAAACGACGTTCAAGAAGGGGTCTTGAATATCGCTTTCAAGCTGGCCGACGAGCAGCATTTACTGCTCTTAGATTTAAAAGATTTGCGCGCGATGCTGCAATATATTGCCGACAACGCGCAAGAACTGACCGTGGAATATGGCTTGGTGAGCGATGCGAGCGTGGGCGCGATCCAGCGGCAGCTCTTGGTTTTTGAACAGCAAGGCGGCGCGGCAATTTTGGGAGAACCGGCGCTGGATATCAAGGATCTGATGCAATGCGACCCTAATGGGAAGGGCTACGTCAGCATTTTGGCCGCCGATAAGCTGATGCAGAATCCAAGGCTTTACGGCATGTTCCTGCTTTGGCTTCTCAGCGAGCTCTTCGAGGAGCTGCCGGAAGTTGGAGATTTGGAAAAGCCGAAAATAGTATTTTTCTTCGACGAGGCGCATTTATTGTTCGACGATATCCCGAAATCTTTATTGGAAAAAATCGAGCAAGTTGTGAGGCTCATCCGATCAAAGGGCGTCGGCGTATTCTTTATTACGCAAAATCCAATCGATATTCCGGACGTAATTTTGGGGCAGCTCGGCAACAAGATTCAGCACGCTCTGCGCGCTTTTACGCCCAAAGATCAGCAGGCAATTCAAAAGGCGTCGCAGAATTTTAGAGTAAATCCGAATATCGACGTTGCGAAGACGCTTACGGAAATGGGAGTCGGTGAGGCGCTCGTTTCGCTGCTCGACGAAAAGGGAACTCCGGCTATCGTGCAGCGAACTTTGATACGCCCGCCGCTCTCGCGGATAGGCGCGGTCACGATGCAGGAGCGCGGCGGCGTCATTTACGCGAGCCCGTTCCGCGATAAATATACGCAGGTCGTCGATCGAGAGTCGGCGTACGAGCTTCTCGGTGAGCGAACGAATCGGGCCACCGCGGAAGCGGAGCTCGAAAAGCAGCGAGCGGAACAGGCAAAACTCGATGCCGCACGGCAAAAGGAGGACGCGAAAAATGCGGAGCGCGCGGAGAAGGCAGCCCAGCGCGAGGCCGAAGCGGCGAAGCGGCGCAGGGACAGCCTTATCACCTCCGGCATGCGAACGGTTCTCACGACCGTGGTGGGCGGAGTTTTCCGCGGTGTGCTCGGAAGCTTGAAGAGGCGGTTATAATAGGAACTTGCACAGGCAGCGCCTCGCGCTAGCAGTCATTCTTACGTTGCTCCTGGCCCAGATCGGAGCGGCGGCTGCGTGCGCGTGCCCTCCGATTCGCAAAGCGTGCAACTGCGGCAAGGCGGGCAACTGCTGCAAGATGCCGAAAGAATGCAGCCGGGCATCCACGGCGATCGCCGATGTGGATTACGCCCAGTTTCTCTTTTCCGCTCCTGCGGCCGTTATTTTGGCCACTCCGACGCCCGTCGCAAGCGAGCAGCTGCATGAAACGCCTCCGCGCCGGCCTGATAAGGCTCCTCCGCGCATTCGCACTCCCGACTTAGGCTGTCACACTCTCCGCGCTCCGCCCTCGCTCGCGTAAATTCGCCGGACGCCTTCTGGTGTTACCGGCTCTCGCCGTGCGTCTTCTACTGCGTTATATCGAGGTGCGACCATGCCCAAAGAAAGGGCCGTACAGTCTAAAAAGCGAATCTTAGTCCCATCCGTCCTGCTGCTCGTCTTGGCGATTTTCGTCGTTCGGTGGATCGTTATCAGCAACCGCGAGCCCGGAGTGATGACGCCTCTCGAGGCTCAGGGAATGGACATGACGACGATGCGCTCTCCCTCAGGGGTCCAGCCCGTCGGCGCTGAAGCCGCCGCAATCCGACTTATCGGCGGCGAATCTTCCTACCCCGGGACCGTTTTCGCTTACAGCGATGAGGATGTGGTCGCACGGATTCCGGGACGAATCTTGGCGATCCCCGCGTACCCGGGAACGCGAGTGAAGAAGGGGCAGCTCTTGGTCCGGCTTGAAGCGGACGAGTACGCACTTCAGGCGGCCCAATCCAAGATGCAGGGGCAGGCGGGTCTCGCGATGGTTTCGGTAGCGCAGAAGGAAGTTTCCCGCCTGCAGGCGATGCACGACCGCATCGTCGTCGAGATTGCCGCCATGGCGGCCGCCGAACGCAAAGCGCGGGCAGATCGGACGGTGGCAGTCACTGAGTCGCTGGGGGCGCGTGAAAAAGTAAAAATGAAGTCGGCGGACGTTCAGGAGGCTCAGGCTCAGCTCGAATACGTCGAGAAGGACTACGGGCGCGAGCAGCAGCTCTACAAGCAGGGTGCGATTTCGCTCGACGAACTGCAGCAAAGCGAAAAAGACCGGAATGCGACTGCGGCCCGGGTTCAGGCCGCGAAATCGGCGCTTGAGGCGGAGAAGCTCGCTGCGGACTCGGCGCAGGGCAGGATCGACGCTGCCGATGCCGCGGTTGCGACGGCGGTAGGGAACCATGCGGCCGCCCGAAAGCGCGCGGAAGAATCTCAGCGCGAAATCGCTAAGGCGGCGGCCGAGGTCGAAGTAAGCCGAGCGGACGCGAAGGCCGCCGCGAGCGGCGCCGGATCCGCGCGGATTATTTCCGGCTACCGAGAAATGCGCGCGCTCGATAATGCCGTGGTTTCCGAACGCTTGATCAGCCCGGGTAGTTTGGTTCAGCCCGGCCAAACGATCTTAAGGCTGAAAGTTGTGGACCGTGTCAGAGTTCAAGCGCGAATTCCCGTCGATAAGGCGGCTTCGCTGCATCCGGGCGACATGCTGACTATTCGCGTTGGCAAGGCGGCGCACAGGGGCACCGTTACGAGTGTTTTTCCCGCTGCGGATCCCGCGACGCGAACGGTTACGGTTGAGGCGGTTCTTCAAAACAAAAGCGGCGACATTATTCCCGGCGCATTTGTGCAGGTTTCCATTTCTTCGGCGAATGCGGAGCCGCACCTTTCCGTTAGAAAAAAAGCCGTTTTTCATGATTCTTTCGGTGGAGCGTACGTTTGGGTTGTCGCACATCGTCCGGCGGAAAAATCCGATTGGACTTGCGTGATGCATCCCCATGTTAGCGAAGATGGGCCCGGCAAATGCCCGATTTGCGGGATGCCACTCACTCGCCGCGAGGCGCCGGGAACGTCGGCGGCGGAATTTCGCAAAGTGGAGGTCGGCGGATCGGACGGTGAATATACGGCCATTTTGAGCGGAATCAAGGTGGGCGAAAAGATCATTTACGCCGGCGCGAACGACCTTCGCGGAGGAATCCCCGTACAGGTCGTTCCATGGGGCGAAAGCGGACCGAAATCCCTTCCCAAGGGCACAGCGGGCGGATAAATGTTGCCCGAAGAACCAAAACGCGGCTTCAATTTTGTGCGATGGTCGGTAGACAATCCGTACGTCGTCATTGCTTTTTTCCTCGCGCTGCTCGTGTTGGGCTTTATCGCTGTGAAGAATTGGATGCCGAGGCGATTCATGCCGTACGTTCAGAGCCCGATGCTGGGAATTGTTACGGAAATGCAGGGATTGAGCGCCGAGGATATGGAAACGTATTTTTCCGCCCCAATCGAACAGCGAATGGCCGCAGTCCCGAATGTTCGATATATACGCTCGATAAGCCAAGACGGCTTTAGCATGGTGGTCTTGGAATATCCCTACGGCTCGGATATGCAGCGCGCGCAGGTTGAGGTGCAAAGTCTTCTTAACGTCGTGCAAGCAGACCTTCCGGGTACGGGCGCCAACTTGAAACCGTCTTGGATTCTGCCCATCGATCCGCTGAACTTGCCCGTTTTGACGCTAAGCTTAACGGGGGACAGGTCGGCCGGCTGGGACCTTGCGAAACTGCGCGATTTCGCGGATAACGAGGTCATAAATCGCCTAAAGGCAGCGAGCAGGAACATTTACACCGTGTCGCCGTTCGGAGGCTATCGACGGCAGCTCCAGGTGCGTGTAGACCGAGACAAGCTTTTTAGCTATGGGCTTTCGATCCAGGACGTAACCAAGGCAATCGACGAAAATAATATCGCGAAGCCGGCTGGCCAAACGACAAATTCCTCCGATGAACCGATTTTTCGGATCGACACCTTGGCAAAGGATCCCGAAACTATAGCCGATTACCCAATAAAGGCAGCGGGCGACCGGGTCGTGACCATAGGCGATGTGGCTGTGGTGCGGGATACCGTAACGGAGCGACGGTCGGCATATCACTTTATGCATGGAGGGAGAGTCGAAAAGGCCGTGATCGCGATAAACGTTTTACAGAATCCAGACGCCAGTTCGCCGCTCACAATCGATTCGGTAATGCAGGTCGCGCGTGAACTGGAACAGGAGCATCCGGGGATCAAATTCGATGTTGCCTTCGACAACTCGAGTTTCGTAGACATCCTTTTCAGCAACATGTGG
>DASSBY010000150.1:0-3146 GCA_035698285.1 Fimbriimonadales bacterium
CGTCGGTCCGCGATGCCAGACCACGACGCAAGCTCGGTCCCGCGTCGCGCAGGTCGGTTTGAGCGGCATTTGGCCAACTCGCTTGCGGTAAATCAAATACCCGCCCGCAGCGACCGGGCCGATCGGAAGGAGATATGCGGACAGATGGCCGGCAAAGCACGCGGCGAGCCCCCAGATTCCGATATTCGCCGCAACCAGGTTGGCGTTGTTCGAGCGCTGCCATTCCCGAAAGTGACCTAGGCAGGCTTGGCAGTACGGAAGCGAAATGGATTCGCGGATCATGCCCGCTGGGCCATCCAGAGACCCTAGCCGATACTCCGTTTGCGCTTGCTCGCAGCAACAAGCGCAAATCGCGGGAAAATCGGGCAGGTCTGTCTCCAGATATACTGAATGCGGCAGCAGGCGAGGCACCGCAGGAGTTTACCGATTGCGTTTATCATCCAAATCCCCAACCACACCGAGCATTCTCCGGCTATTGCTGGCGCTGCTTTGCACCGCTTTCGGAGCAGGCGCCTTCGCCGACATCATCATCGTTCCCGGCGACGTCGTGGCGATGACTTGTGCGGAGGACAACGCGCTAAACGGTAGCTACACAATCACGGACTCGGGCCAGATCCTTCTCAAATACATCGGCGCAGTGGAGATCGGGGGCCTCACGGAGAAGGCGGCCGCCGACAAGATAGGGGCCGCACTCATCGAACAGCAAATCCTTCGCATGGCCACAATCGTAATAAGCGTCGACATTGCGAAGCGGCCCCCAGTCACCTGCGCCGGAGCGGTTTCCAACCCGGGCGAGGTCGCATGGCGAGACGGGCTCTCGCTTAGCGACGTCCTGAAAACAGCCGGGCCGACGTCGGCTGCAGACCTCGCGGCCATTCGCATATCGCATGCCGGCGGCGCTGTCGAGAACGTGAACGCGTCGAAAACGCCCCCCGACAACCCTTTGCTGAGCCCAGGCGACCGCGTCTTCGTGCCGCTGCAGGTCGGTGGTCAGGATATCACCGTTCTGGGCGCGGTTATGAAACCGGGGATCGTCAAATTCCGCCCGGGCATCCGTCTTTCAGAGGCGATCGAGTCTGCCGGCGGCTTCAGACTTGATTCCGAGAAAACGCGCGTTGCCGTAACGTTGCGAGCCGGCGGGAGTTCGATTATCGATACAACGCTCGCCGAAAACGATATCGCACTGTCGCCGGGCGACCAGGTTGTGGTGCCCATCCGCGCAGCAAACGAGAACGTTTACGTGCGCGGAGCCGTTTCAAAGCCCGGCATGGTTCCGTTTGCGGCCGGCATGACGATATCCAAAGTCGTCGACGCGTCCGGCCCGGTACAGGGAGCGCGGTTGGACAAAGTGAAACTTATCCGCAAAGGGCCCGATGGCAAGTCGAAGACGACCAAGGTAGACCTCGCCAAGGTGACCTCCGGCGAAGCTCCAGATGAACCCTTGCTCGCCGGCGATATCATCGACGTGCCGTACCCGGCTCGCGGAACGAGTTTTCAGGAAAAAATGCAGCTTGTTAGCCTCGTCATTTTCGTATTCTTCTTGTTGAAGCGATAGTGGCTTATTCTCATGGGGTCGCGGAACCTATTTCTGCGCTAAACCGAGTTCGGCTCGTGGAGACGCAAGAGCCTCTCGTAGACCTACGCGTCTATATGCCCGATCTGCAGATCCTTCGCGACACCTCAGTTCCATGGGTCCGGCAATCCGTCGCGGAGATGCTTAGCAATGCCCGCCGTCTGCTCGGGTCATACGACATCGGCCTTCGCGAAGGGTGGAGGTCTCCCCAGCGTCAGCAGTTTCTTTACGATCGCTACTTCGACAGCCTTCGAAAGCTCAATCCCGAATGGACGCACGCGACGCTTCGGCGAATGACGAACCGATTTTTCGCTCCCTACGACCAGCCGGCTCCGCCAGGTCACTCTACTGGCGCAGCCGTCGACGTCTGGCTATTAAATGGCGACGGCGAGCCATTCGACCTTTCGGGCCGCGGCGAACGCTTTCGATCCGCGCCGACGTTCAGTCCGCTTGTCCCCAAAGAGACGCGCAGACTCCGCGGAGTGCTCCACGACGCGATGGCTGCCGCAGGCTTCACCAACTGCCGCGACGAATGGTGGCATTACAGCTATGGCGACGCTGGGTGGGCGGTGCGCGCAGGAAGGCCCATGTGCATGTTCGGAACGCACTACCCGCCCACAGAAGCGTACGAGGACGCAGACCGCGCCTTTGTTGAAAATTTCCTCAAAGACCCGCCCTTTTAGAAGAGATTGCGACCGAGGAGCAGATTCAGGAAATACGTCGAAGGCCCAAACACGAGCGTTCCTAAGATGCCTGGCTGCCCCTGCGATCGAAACACCACTCCATCGAGCACGATGATGCCGAGAAGAATTACGGTCCCGGTCGTCCGGCTCCAAAGCATGAATCGCGCGCCCATCGGCTGCGGCAGAATTAGACCGAGCAGCCAGTGCCCGTCGAGCGGTCCAATGGGGAGAAGATTAAACAGAGCGAGCGAAACGTTTAGCAAGACTGCGTACAGGCAGAAAATTACCGGAATACTCCCAAGGTCGATGCCGTTGCGCGTGATGACGCGAAAGATCATCGCAAAGACCACGGCGATAATGACATTGGTAAGCGGCCCCCAGGCAACCGACTGAAAGGCGTCCCACCGCGGATTGTGCATCTTCGACGGATTGATCGGCACTGGTCTACCCCATCCTATTCCGAAACCCGCGTAAGAGCTAATCAATATCATCATCGCGCCAAGCGGGTCGAAATGCGCGACCGGATTGAGAGTGACGCGCCCCATCAGTCGGGGCGTCGGATCGCCGGCGGCATCGGCCGATTTCGCGTGGCCGAACTCATGCAGAGCGATCGACCCGAATAGGACGACGAGTTTGATTAGGAATTCTTGGTCCAAGCTTTGGGCCATGAAACCCGAGTATGGCACGGGCTGGGCTACACTCATGAGAGTCATGGATCGGAGAGATTTCATCAAAGCAGTGGGCGCGACCGGAGTGGGGTTGGCAACAACCGGAATCGCGGGTTTGGCCAAAGCCGCCGCTGAACCGGAGCCGACAGGGCAGAGCGCGGCGGCTCTTCGCGCGCCGAAGCTCGATACGGTCCGGCTCGCCTTTATCGGTGTTGGCGCGCG
>DASSBY010000151.1:0-12422 GCA_035698285.1 Fimbriimonadales bacterium
TAGCTTCCGAAAAGAGAGCCATGATGCGATGTGTGGTCTCGCCAGGGGTTCCGCAGCCGATCTTGCGGGCATCGAGGCTGACGAGAGGAATGACCTCCGCCGCAGTACCGGTTAGGAACGCTTCGTCGGCGCTGACGAGATCGTAAAGGGTGAGGACCTCCTCGCGAACATCCAGGCCATCCTTCCGTGCGAGATCGATGACGGTTTGCCGCGTTATGCCTCCCAATATGCCACAGCTAATGTGCGGCGTTCGAACGATTCCGTTTTTGATGAGAAAAATGTTGTCGCCGGTGGCCTCAGCGAGATAGCCCTCGGTATTGAGCATGATGCCTTCTCCCGCCCCTTGGCGGTTCGCCTCCAGCTTGGCTTGGATGTTCGCAACGTAGCGGCCGATCGTCTTTAGCCTGGGATCGAGACATTGCGCAGGGAAGACGCGCGTGCTCACGGTCACGGCTTTCAGCCCGAGCTCGTACGCCTCCTTGGGATAGAGAGCGAGCGTGCTGATCATAATCATCACGTTGGGGCGCCGGTCGATGTTGCGCGGATCCAGGCCGAGGCCGGTTCCTCGCGTAACGTTCAGCCTAACGTAACCCGCGTCGATGCCCGACTCCTTGCGCAGATCCAAGATGGATTGCTTCAGTTCTGACTTGGAGATGTGCATCTCGAATTCGAGAAACTTGATGCCGTTGTAGAGGCGGTCGAGATGTTCGTCGAGCTTGAAAACCTTTCCGCCGTAGATGCGGATGCCCTCGAAGAGGCCGTCCCCGTAGAGGTGGGCGTGGTCTCCCGCGGGTACGACTGCATTGTCGAGATCCTGAACTTCGCCGTTCAGCCACACGAGTTTTCGCATGGTCGATTCTACCGCCTTGGCGGTAGCATTTCCGCGTGCCTGAAAAGTCGATTCCTTTCGATAGCCTGGTCCTTCGGGCGGTTTCCGTCGAGGCGCAGCGGCTCGTGGGCAGCCGCCTCGCGGGGGTTTTTCAAACGGGGGAGTTCGAGCTGGTTTTCCGCTTCGGCCGTTCCGACGGAGGCCGCTTACTGCTGCTTTCCTGCCATCCCAAGTATTTTCGAGCGCATCTGATAACCGACCTGCCAAATGCGATTGAAGCCGGCCCTTTCGCAAAATTGGCCGCGGCCCAACTCAAGGGAATGATCCTGACATCCATGGAACAGATCGGATTTGACCGTAGACTTCGGCTCGAGTTCGGCAACCGAAGGCTGGACGCCGACTTCCTGGGCACCCGAGCGAACCTAACGCTATGGAATGGCCGGAGCCTCGTCAGCCGCAAGCGCAAGGTAGCAACGAGCGCCGGTGCCCCGGCTTCCGATAGTTTCGAGGACGCCATAAGGACGGGGAATGGGCTTTCAAACTTCCTGCGCGAGGAATTGAGGCTGGGTCAGGGCCGGCTTCCTCAAACTTCGCCGGTTTGGATTCCCGGTATAGGCGCTTATGCATTTCCCCCGAAGCAGATTAATGCGGACGTGATGCCGATGGCTTCGATGAGCCAGGCGCTCGATGCTTATTACCGACGGGCCGAAGCGGAGGCGGCCGGCGTCGACTTGCGCAAAGCGCTGCTTGCCGCGCTCGATGCTAAGAGAGCAGCGTTGCGCGAAATGGAGACCGTCTTAGACGTTTCAGCCCGGGCGCGATCCATCCAAATGCACGCCGAGCTGCTTTTAGCACACGCAAAGGAGGTGCCTGACGGGGCGACGAGATTCGTTTCTGCCGACTACGAAGGGTCGCCGGTGGAAATACGTCTGGACCCGAAGTTGACGCCCGTCGAAAACGCCAAAAAGCTTTTCGAAAGGGCCAAGCGCGCCAAAGCGGCGGCGGAATCCCTGGTACACAGGGCGGCGAAATTTCGCGAAGACATCTCGCAAATCGAAGATGCTCTGAACAAAATTGAAAGCGCGGCCAACCAAGGGGAGATCGAAGATTTAGGCGTCGCTTCGGGTTTCGTGCGTACTCGTCAAGCCGCGCCAAAACCCAAAGAGGAGCGGCCATTCGAGGGGCATAAAATAAAAACGTCCGAATCTCCCGCAGGTTGGCGCGTCTTATGGGGAGAAAATGCGACGAGCAACGACTATTTGACGAAGCGTTCCAAGCCGAATGACTACTGGTTTCACGTGCGCGGGGCTGGCGGTTCCCACGTAGTTCTGCAAACGAATGGCAAGCCCGATCGCGTTCAACGGGAGGACCTCCTTTTCGCGGCCCAGGTCGCCGCGCGTCACAGCGGCCAAAAGCATGCGCATCACGTGGCGGTTAGCTACACGTTGGCGAAATACGTCCGGAAACCAAGAAAGGCGCCGGCCGGCCTCGTCACCATAACAAACGACAAGACGCTTTTCGTCGACCCGTAGTCACATGCCGACCGCGGCGTACTGTCGAAGACCGTATTTCCAAAGCAGCTTAGCCGCAGCAAAGTGCCCCAAGATCCATAAGACCTGGACGGCTAACGGCACAAGCGCGTTTTCCAAGGGTATCCGACGCATGATGATGTCGAGAGGCAAACCCGTCGTGTAATAGAACGGCAAGACCTTCGCAACAGAAACAATCCAACCCGGCATAAGATATATAGGAAACATTTGGCCGGAAAGAAACATCAGCGGAAAGTAATAAAGGCCGAAAATACTCTGGACCTCCGCGAAAAAAAGAGCGAACATCGTAAGCATGTACGCGAGGCTAAAGCTTACGATGTGGCCCAGAATCACCGCAGCGATCGACTGCCATCCGAAATACAAATCGGATCCGACTAGGTAGTCGCGGTAAAAGAATATCAGAATAATAAAGGCCGGTGCGAAGTAAACGAGCCTGAGGCAGCGCCAAGCAAGATTCCGAATCGCGCAAACGTCCAGGTAGCTGACAGGACGCAGCAGGCTCGGCGTGAACACACCGTCTCGAATTTCATACGCCAATTCCCACATGATATGGCAGACGATGAAATTCGTCAACACGAGCATCACCAAATAGTACTGAACGATGCCCGAATTCGTGTACCCGCCGATCTGATTACCGGTTTTCGCCGACGCAATGAACACCATGGGCATGATCATCGCCGGCACCGTATCGGTAAGCGTCCAAATGATTCCGTTGGCCCGGTATGCGAGGCCCTCCTGGAAGTAGATCGCCATCAGCGCGAGCCATTTCCTCATTAGCAGGATCAATTTCCGAACCCCGTGTACTGCCTGGTGCCCATGCAGAAGAGTTTCCTTCCCGCCAGAGCGAAAATTAGTATCCAACCGACCTGCATGGCGATGGACGGCCAAAAGTCCGCCTGAGCAGACCTTCCAATGGCAATATTCGCCGGAAAGGAAACGGTATACCGGAACGGAAGAAAATTGCCCGCCATCTTGATCCAACTGGGCAGCGAATCGAGAGGAACGAGTCTGCCGCTGAGAACGTTTTCCGGAATATAATACAAACTGAAGACGCTCTGGAACTCGGTCGTCCAATAGGTAATCTGAGCGACCGTATTCGCAATGAGGAAGCTAAGAATGTGAGCCAAAACGACAGCAACCAAAAAGGGCCAGCCAAGATGCAGCGTAACTCCTCCCAGATGCGAGCCGTAAACCGCCAAAAAGACGAGGAGAAAGGGTGCGAAGAGCACGACTTTCATAACTCTCCAAGCCAAATTGCGCGCGCCGTTCATCCAAAAAATGGAGTACGGGCGCAATAGCTGCATTGTGACGGCGCCTTCGCGGATGTCCCATGCAATATCCCAAAGCAAATGACATACGATGAATTGGCTCAGGACAAGCGTGACCAGGTAGTAGGTGACCATCACGTTCGGCTCCATTCCGAAAATTGTGCCGCTCGAACCGTATGCCGAGAGCCAAACGGCCGGCATAATCATGGCCATTTGAACGTCGGCGAGGATCCAGATGATGCTCCCTGCCCGGTAAGCGAGCATTTCTTGGATGTAAACGTAAAAAAACGAGATGAATTTTCGACTGAAAGCCGACGTCATGCGAATTTCTTGCGCGCCTCTTGGATTTCTGAGGCGACGTGGCGCGGAGCTGCGTCTATCCGGATGTTTCGGCTCTGCGCCTCGCTTCTCCATTTGATTTCTACTGTGCCATCCGCGACGCCTCTTCCGCAAACGATTCTGAGCGGAAAGCCCATTAGGTCTGCATCCTTGAATTTCGCACCTGGGCGGTCGGGACGATCGTCCAACAAGACGTCGATTCCTGCCGCCAAGAGTTCGACATATATCTTTTCGGCAGCGTCTATTTGAGCTTGTTCCGATGCATTCGCCGGGATTACCACGGCTTCAAACGGCGAAATGGAAATGGGCCAAATAATGCCGTTGTCGTCGTGCGAAACTTCTGCGACGGACTGCATGGACCTTCCGAGGCCGAGCCCGTAACAGCCCATGATAATCGGCTCCAGGTGTCCGCTTCCATCGTCAAATGAAGCGCCCATAGCCGCGCTGTATTTCGTTCCCAGCTTGAATATGTGTCCGACTTCAATGCCGCGAACTTCGCGCAATGTGCCGCCGGTCAAGGAAACATCGCCGTCCACTGCGATGCGAATATCCTGGAAGCTCGAGACTTGAAAATCGCGCCCATGCGAAGCGTGGATGTAGTGCTTGTCGTTTTGGTTCGCGCCCACAACGAAATCGTTCATTTCGGCAATTTCCTTGTCGGCGATGATTTCGCAGTTGCCTAAATCTATCGGTCCCGCAAAACCGACGTCCGCCCCGGTTGTTGTATGAACCTCCTGAGCGTCCATCATCGAAATCTTGTCCACTCCGAGGCGCCGGGCAAGCTTGAAAGGATTTAGCTCGCGGTCGCCCCGAATTAGGGCAGCGATTTTTCGATCTCCTGCCTTTACCAGAAGCGTCTTTACCAGCATTTTCGGTTCGACGCCGAGCATCGTCGTAACTTCGGCGACCGTTCGCGCGCCGGGAGTGTCGACGATCTCGACAGCCGCTGAACTCGGGTCGGCCAGGGCATACTCCCCGCCGATATCGCAGCGCTCAGCGTTCGCGGCTACGCCGGCTGTTTCGTCGAGGAGAACGCTATCTTCACCCGCCGGAGCGATCACCATAAATTCATGGTTATCCGATCCGCCGATGTCGCCCGATTCAGCTTCGCAAACTAGCACGTCGAGCCCCATTCTCGCAAACATTCGCTCGTATGCTGCTCGCATCTTGCGATAAATAATGTCGACATCCTGCGGGTTCGTGTCGAAACTATACGCATCGAACATCGAAAACTCTTTGGCCCTTATCAATCCGCCGCGGGGACGCGGCTCGTCCCTAAATTTCGTTTGGATTTGGTACAAGCAGAGCGGCATTTGCCGGTAGCTGCGCACAAAAGTTCTGATGACGTCGGTAATTACTTCTTCATGGGTGAACCCAAGTGCGAATTCGCGGTCGGTACGGTCCCGGGTTTTGTATAAGACTGGGACCTTGTCGCGTCCGGTTTCCGCTAGCAGCGCGAACGGGATAAGAGTCGGCATTAATAGTTCGATCCCGCCGGCAGCGTTCGCTTCCTCTCGGATAATGTTCGCGACCTTGTTCAGAACACGCAGTCCGAGCGGTAAATAAACGTAAACGCCCGCGGAGACACGCTTGATAAATCCCGCCCTTACAAGAAGAGCATGGCTAATCAGCTCGGCGTCGGCCGGCGCGTCGCGGAGGGTCGGTAGTAAATAATTGCGGGCACGCATACGGGCAACATTATGTTAGATTGCCCGCAATGCGCGCTTACCAGCCGCTAACTTGCAGAAGCGCAGTCTCGGTCTTGTCGCCACGCGTCAGTCGCACGCCATAGCTGCCTTGAGTGATGGCCTGGCGCCCTCCGCGCAGGTTCCATCGCACAATATTGATACCGACGTTCGAAGTTGCTCGCGGCGTTGCGATTACCGACCCATCCGGGCCGAGAATTTCGATCTTCACGTCTCCGCCATCGGCGGACTTAAGATAGTAGGCTATCTCGGCGCCATTTTCCGGGTTCTCGCCCACGTAGCGCGACTGGCCGGAGAACGAATCGAACATGCTCCCGCGGAAGCCTACGGCGAGTGCGCGGTCCGGCGGGAAGAGCACCATGTCCTTATCGAGCGTGTCTTTCTGGAGGCGCCGCAAGGGGGAAATATTGCAAATAAATATCCCCCGGCCGTGGCTGGCCAAGATAAGATCGCCCTCGCTCGGCTGTATCACCAAATCTTGGATCGGAGTGGTGCGGGGAAGGCCATTGGCAAATTTTGCCCAGTCGCCGCCGCCGTCCGTACTCACATAACAGCCGGCCTCGGTACCCACCACTAAGAGGTCGGGATTGAT
The DNA here is from genome assembly GCA_035698285.1 of Fimbriimonadales bacterium. Lineage (GTDB taxonomy): Bacteria > Armatimonadota > Fimbriimonadia > Fimbriimonadales > ATM1 > JACDEQ01. The sequence goes on from DASSBY010000151.1 coordinate 6,285, forward strand.
CGTATCTTGCTTGATTACGGCCACCTGCTCCTGGGGGAGTTTCGCTGCCAAAGATGTCCACGTTTTGCCGTAATCCGTCGTCTTCCAAAGATAGGGCGTGAAATCTTCTTCGCGGAAGCCGGTGTAAGAAACAAAGGCAGTCCCGGCGTCGTGCGGAGAAGCATGAACCCTGCTGACCCAATATTCCTTCGGTGCGCCAGGAATGTTTTGGTTAACTTGCGTCCAGCTCTCGCCGCCATTTTGCGAAACCCAAACATTTCCGTCATCGGTTCCGACCCACAAGACGCCTGCCGTTACAGGCGATTCGTCGAGCGTCGTGATGGTACAATGGGGAACATTTCCTGCAATCTTCTCCGCGTTATTCGTCGTAAGGTCGGGACTGATGGCGGTCCAATGGTCGCCGCGGTCATAGCTGCGAAATAGCTTATTGCCGCCCCAATAAAGAATTCTCGAATTGTGGGGGGAGGTCATAAATGGCGACATCCAGTTGCTTCTCAGACCGCGTTCGTTGGGCTTGATCCCGACGGTTCGACCCGTTTTGATATCGACACGGCCGATGGCTCCGAATTGCGACGATGTATAGACGGTGTCGGCATCTTCCTGGTCCGGTACGGCGTAAAATCCGTCGCCGCCGTATATCGATTGCCAGTCATTATTGGAAATACCTCGGGCATCGCGCGTACGAGATGGGCCATGCCATACGCCGTTGTCTTGCAAACCGCCCATGACGTTATAAGGTTCGGCCATATCGGCGCCCACGGCGTAAAACTGCGGTATCGGCAGATTGTTTATAAAGTCGAACGTGTCTCCTCCGTCATAGCTTATGTAAAAGCCGCCATCGTTGCCGAGCATGATGTGGTCCGAGTTGTTCGGATCGATCCAAAGCGCGTGATTGTCGACGTGAACGCCGCGCGCGAGATTCCGGAAATGCTTGCCGCCGTCGACGCTTTTTTGAAATTGCACGTGAAGGTTATATACGACGTCAGAGTTGTTCGGGTCGACCCGGATCTGGCCGTAATAATAGCTGCCGCCGACGTTTGTCTCGTTGACTTTTGCCCATGTGTCGCCGGAATTCTCCGAACGATAAATCTCGACTCCTTTACCCGGCGCCTGATTTTCGATTGTGGCGTAAACGATTTTCGGATTCTTCGGGAATACGGCGATGCCGATTCGGCCGATACGATCTCCCGAGGGCAGGCCATTTGTAAGTTTCTTCCAAGTCTTTCCGGCGTCTTTGCTCTCCCACATTGCCGACCCTGGTCCGAAATCGCGGATATTCCATGCTCGGCGCAGCCGGTCGTACGCCGCGGCGTAAACAATGTTTGTATTCTTAGGATCTTGGGCAATATCGATGAATCCGGTCGTATCGTTCACGCCTTTAAGAACTTGCGTCCACGTTTTGCCTCCGTCGGCTGACTTGAAGACGCCACGCTGTCCACCGGATTTGTAGAGCGGGCCAATCGCGGCGACATATACGATGTCCGGGTTTTTGGGATCGATCACGATCCTTCCGATGTGCAGCGCCTCCTTCAGACCCATATTGGCCCATGTTTTCCCCGCATCCGTGGATTTGTAAACGCCGTCGCCGTAATGAGCGCTTCGCTGGTTATTGTGCTCCCCGGTGCCTACCCATACGATGTCGGGATTAGAAGCGGAGACCGCGATGTCTCCGATACTGCAAGACTTCTCATTATCGAAGATGGGTGTCCAGGTTGTGCCGTTGTTCGTCGTCTTCCAGACGCCGCCGGAAGCCGAAGCGATATAAATCGTGAACGGGTTTGAGGGCAAAGCCTCGATGTCGACGACGCGCCCGCCGGTTACGGCAGGGCCGATCGACCGAAACTCGAAAGGCTTCAGAAGTTCCTCGGTCGTGATCGAAAGGCATGTCGAGGAGACGGCAAGACACACTGCAGCTAGCGCAAGTCGCATGTCTCCTGTGTACCCGATTGGGGCGGTCCTTTGTTCCTCGTCCCCGAGGGTATACTTTGATCCTCTACCGTTACCGCCCGCATTGCGGGCTGGGAAGCGGTCGCGAATTTAAAACGAGGTGCATCCGAAATGGCGCGAGTCAAGCGCGGCCTAATGGCCAAGAAGCGGCACAACAAGGTTTTCGACAGAGCCGAAGGCTACTGGGGCCGAAAAAAGAACAACTTCAAGTCTGCCCACGAACAGGTGATGAAGAGCGGGCAGTACGCGTTCCGCGATCGACGGAGTAAAAAGCGGGACTTTCGCAGGCTGTGGATCGCGCGGATTAGCGCCGGCTGCAGCCAAAACGACATTCGTTATTCGGCCTTCATTCACGGACTTGGCGAAGCAGGGATCGCGATCGACCGCAAGATTTTGAGCGAACTCGCCATCGCAGATCCGTCTGCCTTCTCCACGCTTGTTCAGAAAGCGAAGGCCGCAACAGCCTAGCTTCTGCCCACGGCATGGAGAGGGATGGCAAAACCTACTGTGACCGGCATCCCAATGTAGAGTCTGCGCTCCGATGCAGCCGCTGCGAGAAATACATCTGCCCGAAATGCGCTGTTCTGACGCCAGTCGGTTACCGATGTCGCGAGTGCGGACATGAACGCTCGGCTACCCATTCACTTAGCCTCGTCCAGTTGATTCTAGGCTCCTCCGTGGGCTTTGCCCTTGCATTCGCGGCTTCGGCGATAATTCCGGGAACGATCGGGTTCTTCATCATATTCGCAGGGGCCATAGTCGGCAGCTTTATAGGCCAAGTCGTGGTGCGCATCGTGGGAAGGAAATCCAGCATGGCGGTAGGAGCCTTTACCGCGCTTGGCTATTTGCTCGGTGCGATAGCCCGACCGCTTGCTATGATTGCGCGCGACGGGGAATCCGCAGGCGATGTGGCGGGATTGATATTCGGCAATCCTTGGTCGCTGATCTTCGCCTGCATTGCCGCTGTCGTTAGCTGGGGGATGCTGCGATGAGTTCGATCGACGCTCTCGAAATGAGCGCATTCCAAGAAGTCGCCACGGCAAAAACCGCGTCCGATTTGCGCGATTTGGAGATTCGGTACCTGGGGCGAAACGGAGAATACACTGGGCTGCTTCGGCAAATTGGCAAGCTGCCTGCGGATGAGAAGCCCCTCTTCGGCAAGAAGCTCAACGAGGCCAAGCAAAGACTGCAAGAGCGGATCGAGGCGCGCAAATCGGAAATCTCCCTGTCCGAGCCGACTGCGGTTGACGGGCTGGACATCACAATGCCTGGGCGAAAGTTTCGCAAAGGTCTCCCTCACATCCTTTCGCAGACGGAAGCCCGTATCAAGCGCGCACTGGTTGGCCTCGGCTTCGAGTTCGTCGAAGGACCCGAACTGGAGGAAGTTAAGTATAACTTTTCAGCTCTAAACTATCCCCCTGAGCATCCTGCGATGGACGATCAGGATACGTTTTACGTGGATGACGAGCGCGTCATGCGCACCCAGTGCACCGCTTTACAGGGCCGCACTTTCGAGAAGCAGCAGCCTCCGCTTCGCGTTTTCACCATTGGAAGGTGCTTCCGCAACGAGGCGGTCGACCGGACGCACGGCCATACCTTCATGCAGGTGGACGCCTTTATGATCGATGAGGGGATCGGCATGCACCACCTCAAAGGCACGCTCGGCGCATTTGCCCGTGCTATGTTCGGCCAGGGCGTGCGCGTCAGGTTCCGGCCCGACTTCTTCCCGTTCGTCGAACCTGGCGTGGACTATGCTATTACCTGTCCGTTTTGCGGGGGCTCGGGATGCAGCGTATGCAAGCAGTCCGGCTGGATCGAACTCGGCGGAGCTGGCCTTATCCATCCGAACATCATGCGCGAATACGGGTTCGACACGGACCGTTACAGCGGTTTTGCGTTTGGCCTGGGGGTCGAGCGCATCCCAATGATGCAGCATCGCATCGACGATTTGCGCCTGTTTTACGATAACGACCTTCGATTTTTGGAGCAATTCCCGGCATGAGAGTTACGGTTGAATGGCTGGCGGATTTCGTACGGACCGATGCCGGCGCTGCTGAGATCGGTGATCTTCTTACGATGCAGGGGCTGGAGCTCGAACGTATCGACGACTCCGACCTCGGGCCCGTCCTCGATTTCAAGGTGACGCCGAACCGGGGCGACTGCCTTTCGGTGCTCGGCCTTGCTCGCGAACTCTGCGCCAAGGACCCGGTTCGTTATGCACCGACCGAGCTTTTCCTGCGACTTGCACGCCCGGCAGCAAAGACCGCTCCGCCAAATCTGATCGAGATCCAAGATCCGGATCTTTGCCCTCGGTACGCGCTCGGAATTTTGAAAGAGCTGCCAGCCGGGCAAACCTCGGATCGCATCGAGCGCCGACTGACTGCAGCTGGAATGAGGCCGATCAATTTGATGGTCGACTTGACGAATTACGTGATGCTCGAACTTGGGCAGCCGCTGCACGCGTTTGATTTCGACAAGCTGCAGGGGGGCCGAATCGTTGTTCGGCAAGCGATGCCAGGGGAAAAAATCAAGACGCTGGACGGAGTGGGCCGACCCGTAGCGCCGCCGATGTTGATGATCTGCGATGTGGAGCGTCCGGTCGCGGTTGCCGGCGTCATGGGCGGGGAAGACAGCGAGATAACCTCGTCGACGCGAAACATACTTTTAGAATCCGCCTCATTCGACCCCGTTTCGGTGCGCAAGACGCGGAAAGCGCTCGGGATGTCGACGGAGGCGAGCTACCGTTTCGAACGACATGTCGATCCGGCAGGAGTCGTTCGCGCGATCGAGCGCTGCGCGGAGCTAATCCGTGAAGCGACCGGATTAGATGTCCTATCTGAAATCCAGGATTTGGCTTTTCCGGCGGAAACCCCGGAGGTTGCGGTACATGAAGCCAAATGGAACCGGCTCCTCGGCCTGGAAGTGCCGCGGGCTTCCGCGGCGGCTTCGCTTCAAGCCCTCGGCTGCTCGGGGCGGGAAAGCGAAGCGGGGCTTTGCGTTACGCCGCCAACATGGCGGGCCGATTTGCGGTTGGAGGAAGACTTCGTCGAGGAAATCGGCCGGCTCTGGGGGTACGAAAAAATTGCCGAGGCTTTGCCGTTCGGCTCGACTCCTCTGGGGGGAGAGGAGCCGAAAGCCCGTTTTCGCAGCAGAGTCGCGGACGCTATCGTGGACTTGGGTTTCACCGAAGTTGTGAACCATACTTTCGGAGGCTCGTCGCCGCTCGATCCGGAGACGGAGGCGGTGGAGCTTCGAAACCCCGCCGCGCCGGAGTTGGCATATTTGCGCCGCAGCCTCTTGCCCGGAATTTCAAAATCGGCGGCCAAAAATCGCGGACGCGCGCTAAGCATTTTCGAAATCGGACACATATTTTCGACGAATTCGGAACGGCGTTCGCTCGGAATCTTCATGTCGGGTGAAATCGAACCGGAGCATTGGGAGAATTCCAGCAAAACCAAGGCAGACTTTTTCGCGATGAAGGGCGTCGTCAAGGAGCTTTGCGATACCCTTGGCCGTTCGCCGATTTTTTCCTTGTCATCCGATCCGAGGTTCCGGACAGGAAGGCGCGCCGAGGTTTCCGTATATGGAAGAATCGTTGGAATTTTCGGAGAGATATCCGCGCAAGTCGCCGAAGAACTCGATCTGCCGCAAGGATGCCTCGCGGCGGAGATCGACATCGACACCCTCCACGAATGCAAGGAAACTGCGCGCATTTACACGCCCGTCAGCCAATTTCCCGCCGTGCGGCGCGACCTCGCTTTCGTCATCGACAAGGATGTCCAATACGAAAAAATAGAATCCGCCATTAGGTCCGTCGTCGGAAGTATTGCGGAGCGGGTTTGGCTCTTCGACGTTTTTGCCGGAAAAGGCGTCCCCCAGGGCAAGCACAGCCTCGGTGTGGCACTTCTCTTGCGAGCAGAAGATCGAACCTTAACGGACAAAGAAGCGAACGATGCCCGTTCGAGGGCATTGGCTGCTGTGGCGAGCATGGGAGGATCAGAGAGGACCTAATTATGTACGCGATCAATTTTTATTCCGACCTGTATCTCGATATCTTGAGAACAAATAGGAAAACCTTGACGATCCGACTCGGCGACAAGACCGACAAATATCACAGCGGCGAAGTCGTTTGGATAACCACCGGCCAGCGATTCGGGCGGCGACAAAAACTCTACAGCGCGATCATCGACA
>DASSBY010000152.1:0-5253 GCA_035698285.1 Fimbriimonadales bacterium
CTGGGCCGCGATGCGGTCCGGAGTGGCTGAGCCGAAGGAGACGCTGATGAGCGTAAACAAAGCGGCGCCCAGGCAGACGAGCATATGCGTGCGCGCACCTGCGGGCCGCCCCGACATTTCGCGCTCGACGCCGACGATCGCGCCGAGCACCATCGCGAGAACGAGTTTGAAAAGGGCCTCGCCGACGATGGAGATGGTCGATGCGTCTATAACTCGGTCGAAGCTGGAATTCATCCCTCATTGGGACGGCTCAGGCTGCCCTTTCGACGTATTCGTGAGTCGCTTGTACCGCGAAGACAGGCCGGGTGCTAAACTTTGCGCCATGTCCGCCGTTACCGAGACCGATTTTCCCAAAGTCCGATGGGACCTTAGTGCTCTGTTCACCTCCATCGACGACCCGAAAGTCGAAGAGACGCTCGCTTGGTGCAAGTCCGAGTCTGAGGCATTCGCGTCCAAATATCGAGGGAGAATCAGCTCGGAAAATCTCGACGCCCAAACCTTACTCGAAGCAGTCCAGCATTTGGAGAGGATATCGAACGAGCTTGGCAAGCCGCTTAATTACGCGCACCTTTTATTCTCGGCCGACACTGGCAGCACGAAAATCGGCGCTTTTTTGCAAAAGATGCAGGAAAGATCATCGGAAATCAGCGTCTTGCTTCTGTTTTTCGAGCTGGAACTCCAAGCGTTGCCGAAGACAAAGATCGCGGAGCTTTTGGCCGACGACAGCCTCGCGAATTATCGCCACTACATCGGACAAGTTCGCGCGTATTCTCCCTTCCGGCTTTCGGAGCCGGAAGAGATCGTTCTGGAGAAAACTGCGAACACCGGAAGCCGTGCATGGGTGCGACTATTCGAGGAAATCCATGCGAATTATCGATACAAACTTCCAACCGCCGAGGGAGTGAAAGAAGCCTCCGAGCAGGAAGTTCTCGCGCAACTGCGCAGCTCGGATCGCGGCCTTAGGCAAGCCGCCGCAGACACGCTGACGGCCGGCCTTGAAGACCTTGAACGAGTCCTCGTCTTCACCTATAACAATTTATTGCAGGATAAAAAAATCGACGATGAGATGCGCAACTACAACTATCCGGAGGAAAGCCGTCATCTCGCAAACGAACTCGACAAATCCACGGTAGACCTCGTCGTGGGCATGTGCGTCGAAAATTATGGACTCGTCGGCCGATTTTATGACGTAAAGAGGGAGATTCTTGGCCTGCCGCAATTGACGCATGTGGATCGTTACGCGCCGCTTTACGAATCCACCGAGCAAGTTGAGTTCGACCGAGCCAAGAAGATCGTTTTGTCGTCTTTTGCGAAATTTTCCCAAGACATGAGCCTTCGCGCAAATGAGTTCTTCGATAAAGATTGGATCGATGCCGAGCCGCGCAAGGGCAAAGGCGGAGGCGCATTTTGCAGCTACAACACGCCGGATACCCATCCCGTCGTCTTCATGAGCTATCTAAATCGAATGGACGACGTGATGACCCTCGCGCACGAGTTGGGGCACGGCGTACATGCAAGCTACAGCCGCGCGCAAACCTTATTCAATTTCCATGGTACGCTGCCCCTGGCCGAACTCGCAAGCACATTCGGCGAAATGCTGGTATTCGACAGCCTTGTCAAGGATGCCTCGCCGAAGGACAAGCTTTCCCTCTACGCCGAGAAGATCGAGGGCGTTTTTGCGACGATCTTCCGCCAGGCGGCCATGTTCCGCTTCGAACTTGCATGCCATGAAAAGCGACGCGCCGAAGGCGAGTTGTCGGCCGAGGAGTTCGGCGAAATCTGGCAAACGAAGCTGCAGGAAATGTTCGGCCCGTCCGTGAATCTCGGCGAGCAGCACTCGAAGTGGTGGAGCTACGTGGGCCACTTCATCTTCGCTCCGTTCTATGTGTACGCCTACTCATTTGGCGAACTCCTCGTCCTCTCGCTTTATCAAATGGCCAAAAAAGAGGGACCTTCGTTTGCATCGAAATACGTAGAACTACTCAAGCTGGGCGGCTCCTTGACTCCGAAGGAGCTCATGGCGCGCGTCGGCGTCGATTTGCAGAGCCGGGAGTTCTGGTCGGGCGGTTTCGCCGCTCTCGAGGGCCTCGTGGCTGAGTTTGAAAGCTTGCACAGTCAAGTAGGGAGTTGAAATGTCGAAGAAATTCACGATCGGTTTGGTTGGCCTTTCCGCCGTCTTGTCGGCAGCGCTTTTGACCGCCGGCTTTGGGCCGGCAGCAAGGGTGCGGTATGCCCATGTCAAGCCCGTTTTCGACAAGTATTGCGTCGGCTGCCATGGGCCGCGCCTGCAGGCGGGCGGGCTGCGGCTTGATAGCTACGCCGCGATCATGAAGGGCGGAGAGGACGGCAAAATCCTCGTGCCGAAGAATCCGGCGAAGAGCCTGATCATAAAGTACATTAAGGGGACTTTAAAGCCCAGGATGCCAAAGGGAAAACCGCCACTTACCGCTCACAACCAGCGGCTCATTAGCGACTGGATCAAGCTCGGCGCCGCGAAGTAGCAGTAGATAATTGGATATCATTATAAACCCGGTATTAAGCGCCCATCTTTGCCTCAAAATGGCCAAAGAAATGCCAAAAATGCTGCAACAATTCACCCTTAAGGCGTAGAAAATTGGCGATTTTTCGTTGACATTTCCGTCCCTACCCTGGTAACTTAATCAGCGCGAGGGGCTATTCGTACTCTGAGGGTACACGGCTCTGCGCCACTCACGACGAGCGCGGTCGATTTGAACCGCGCCAGCACGGAGGAAACGCATGAACCTGCGAGTAACGCTTGCGGCTGCCGTGGCCATTGCCTCGGTTGTCGCTGTGTCGCAACAATTGAGAGACGACCGCGGTCAAGCCGCCACGACCGTCGGCGAAGCCGACTATGCATTGTACGCCCTGCAACTAGGGCAAGCGCCCACAACCGCTGCGGTGGAACTGGCGCCGATCTCGACCCCCAAGGTCGGAATCATTGGAGACGGAGTGCTCGTTTACAAGCGTCCGGACTCCACAAGCCCGACGCTGGCCAGCGTCTCCCAGGGCAAGACCGCCTGGGTTAAAGGCCGCACGGGCAATTGGTACAAACTGAAGTTTCTGAGCGGCCTCGTCGGTTACGTCGACCGCGCCAGCCTTGCGCCGATCGGCCCGGTTGTCGAAGCCAAAGCCAAGGAGGCGCTCGTGGTGAAATCCGGAGCGGTCATCCGCAAAGGCTCTTCGACCAAAACCGCCAAATTGGCCAAAATCGGCGTCGGCAAGACCGTCAAAGTGCTCGGCAAAGCCGGCAAATGGCTCAAAATCGAGACATCGAATGGATTGGTCGGCTTTGTCTTCGCCGACCTCGTTAAAACGGACATGCAGCTGGCTGCCGACCGCGCCCGAAACTGGCGCTCACCGAGCTACGCCGACGAGATCCCAACTGGCGGAGCCCTCGACATTATCGCTGAAGCCAAAAAGCACCTCGGAACGCCCTACGTCTGGGGCGGCACAACGACGCGCGGCTTCGACTGTTCGGGCTTTGTCCGCTACGTTTATCGCCAAGCTGAAGGCATCAACCTCCCGCGGACTTCGCGCGAGCAAGCCAAATTCGGCATGCTCGTGTCAAAAGATGACATTCAGCCCGGAGACATCCTCTCCTTCGCATCGCGCGGCGGTACGAGGGTCAACCATTCAGGGATCTATATTGGCGACGGTAAATTCATCCACGCTTCCAGCGGGGGTGGCCGCGTACGAATCGACAATCTCGCGGGCTACTACCGGAAGCGCCTGATCACCGTCCACCGCCCAGTCAGGACGTAGCCCCAGGCGCGGGTAAGCTTGCCGGGTGAGTCAGTACAAGGTTGCGATACTCGGCGCAACAGGGGCGGTGGGACAGGAGCTGATGAGCCTCCTCGCGAAGCGGCATTTTCCCGTCTCCGCGATGAGGCTCCTAGCCAGCCCACGCTCTTCGGGAAAGTCGTTTCCGTTTCGCGGCGTCAACGTGCCCGTCTGGGCCGTGAACGAGAACTCCTTCGAGGGAGTTCAAATCGCCTTCTTCTCGGCCGGTGCCGATACCGCTCTCCAGTGGGCGCCCGTCGCGGTTAAGAACGGCGCCGTCGTCGTGGACAACTCGTCCGCGTTCCGCATGTCGCCGGACTCCCCATTGGTGATTCCGGAGATCAACTGGGCTCACGTTCATGAGGGCCACAAGATTTTTCCCGTCGGCAACTGCACGGCGATTATCCTCATGATGGCCATCGCGCCCCTTCGACGGTTTGGAAAGTTCAAGCGGCTCGTCGTCAGCACTTATCAAAGCGCGAGCGGCGCCGGTGCAAGAGCCATGGACGAGCTTCAGCAGCAGTCCCGGGCGCACGTCGAGGGCACGGATTATCCGCCCAAAGTCTTTCCGCATCCCATCGCGTTCAACCTGTTCAGCCACAACACGCCTATTAACGCGCAAGGCTATAACGGCGAGGAATGGAAGGTAATCCAAGAAACTCGCAAGACTCTCGATGCACCCGACTTGCGAATCGAAGTTACTTGCGTGCGAGTCCCGGTTATGCGCGCCCATAGCCTCAGCGTGAACGTCGAGTTCGACGGCCCCGCGCCCTCAGTCGAGTCCATGCGCGAAGCGTACTGCAACAACGAGGGCTTGGACCTCGTCGACGACCGCGAGCACAATTTGTTTCCGATGCCGTCGCTCGCCGCAAACCGAGATGAAGTGCTCGTCGGCCGCTTGAGGCAGGACAATTCGAACCCCAATGCCATATCGCTTTTCGCTTGCGGAGATCAATTGCGCAAAGGGGCCGCGCTCAATGCCATCCAGATTGCCGAGCGGCTGGTAGCTGAGGCTATGGTCTGAAGACGCCACACGGCATTTGACAGAATTGAACAATCGAAACATTTCGATGCTTCACGCGGCAGCACCGTGGGCAAATATGGTAATGTCAGTCATGAAGCAACTTCGCGGCGCAAAATTCTTCCTGACCGCTCTTGCGCACTTTCTTGTAGGGACGGCACTGTGCCAAGGGGCGCCCAAAATCATTTGGGAGACGCCGGGAAATACAGCCGGCGAGATCAGAAACATTTCTAAGGCGGGTTCCTTTTACACGAACGTCTACTCAGGCAAGACGCACGTCTTCGATGCGCAGGTAGGTAAGTCGATTTATGAATTTTACGGCTACTTAGGAGCGTTTTTCCCTGACGAAAGCACATTCGCCTACGCGGATCCGTTTGGCGCCGACATCAATATCGTCGATCTCGCTACGGGGCAGCAGTCGACACGTCCGA